>JAUVUL010000145.1 GCA_030600975.1 Candidatus Aegiribacteria sp. | reverse complement strand
GGGAGTAATCGCCTTCGTGGAAACCCTTTTTCCTCCGATTCCCGGAGACATTCTCTTCATAGTCATCTCCGGATGGGCGATTTCAGGCGGTTTATCTCTAATGGTGGCAGCGATTTATGGAGTAACAGGATGTTTTCTGGCCAGCTGTGCCCTGTTCTACGTAGGGCATAAACCGGGGAGACAATTCGTTGAGGGTTGGCTTTCGAGGAAGGTGGAACCGGAAAAGGTCGACAGGGTAAAATCTCTGGTCGCAGATCACGGACCCATTATTCTTGCCGTAAGCCGGTTCATCCCGGGTGTAAGGTCCCTGCTTGTTTTCATGGCGGGAACCTCGGGTATGAGGTTCGCTCTGGCGGCAATTCCTTTTACTTTCAGCGCCATAGCATGGTATCTGATACTGTCGGTCGCCGGTTCAGTTTTCGGCAGCAATTTACAGGCTGCAGAAGGATTCATGAATCATTTCGAGATATGGATATGGATCATTCTGGCCATCGTCTCTCTCATTTTCATCATTACGTGGATACGCAAGTGGAAGGCGAGGAGATGAAGATACTTTTTGCAGCATCCGAGGCCTATCCATTCGCCAGTACAGGCGGATTGGCCGGTGTGACTGGTTCCCTTCCCAAAGCCCTTGAAGATGCCGGGCATGATGTAAGCATAATCATGCCCCTGTACCGTGATAAGATCAAGGATTTCAGGTGGGTCAGCGGAGAGTTCTTAACTTCGGCAGGAGAGAAGTTCGGTCTTGCGGAATCGATTATTCCCGGAACCGGCATTTCGGTTTATTTCGTAAGCAAGGATGAGTACTTTCATAGGGCGGGGATATACGGTCCGGATGACGGAAGCGCATACGACGATAATGCGGTGCGATTCGCCTTTTTCTGCAGGGCAGTAGTGGCTTTTCATGAAAGTCTCAGAAAACCGTCGGACGTAATCCACTGTCACGACTGGCAGACGGGGCTTATTCCAGCGTACATGAGGAACTGCATCAGGCCGGCAGTCGTATTTACAATTCATAACATGCATTTTCAGGGGAACTTTCCCCTGAAAGAATACGTCTGTACTTATCTTCCCCGGTCGCTGTTCACAATTGCGGGCCTTGAATTTTACGGAACGTTCAGTTTTCTCAAATCCGGAATATTCTATGCCGACCAGGTTACCACCGTGAGTCGGACCTATGCGGAAGAGATACAGAAACCCGAGTTCGGTGAAAGTCTTGACGGTCTGTTGCGCAAACGTTCCCATGATCTTACCGGGATACTGAACGGTATCGATTATGATGCATGGAATCCGGAAACTGACGGAACCCTGACAGCATCGTACAGCGCGGATTCTATTTCACCCAGACGGAAATGTAGAAGAGAGCTGCTGAAAACTCATGATCTTGATCCCGGCAGCGGAGACCTTACCATTGGAGTTGTATCAAGGCTGACCGCGCAGAAGGGACTGGATCTTCTGTTTCCTGTAACAGGGAGACTGGCTGACAGAGGTGTCAGATTCGTAATACTGGGAACCGGCGACAGATTCTATATGGACAGACTTTCAGAACTGGTCGTGGAACATCCCCGCAGCGTTTCGGTAACACTGAAGTACGATGAGGTTATGGCCAGACGAATATTTTCCGGCTGCGATATCATAATGATGCCGAGTAGATTCGAGCCCTGCGGCCTTGCCCAGATGATGGGAATGCGGTACGGTGCTGTTCCGATAGTGAACAGGACAGGGGGACTCGCGGATACCGTTATCGATGAAAAGGATGGCGGATTCGGTTTCGTAATGAACAGAGCAGACCCTGAAGAGTTGTGCAAATGCATCCTTCGTGCGGTAGATCTGCATAGGCAACGGAACAGATGGGCATGGCTCGTAAAGAAATGTATGAAACAGGACAATTCATGGAAGAGCAGGATAGCGCTCTACGAGGATGTATATTCCAGGGCAGTTAATGCCAGAAAGGCACGATGAGAATTCCCGAGAATACAATAGAATCTATACTTGCCGTATTCACTCAGTTCTGGAGGACGGATAAAACCTATTCCCTCCTTCTGAACATGAGGAGCGCGGGAATTGCGATGATAGCGGCGGTGATAGTGATTTCCGTGGCTGGATACGTACCCGCCATGCTGGTCAACTGGAACGATATTGAAGAGATGGGAAGAGTCGAGCGGCTGCCGGAGCTTATGGAGGAGGGATTCACTCCCGCTCAGGCTGACAGTGTGTTCGCAGGTGAGTTTAATGAAATGAAACGCAGAACCGCTAATCTCCCCATGGCCATGCTAGTGGAGAGGAGCATATTAGCTCTGCTCGCCGCTCTGGCCGGATTCGGTATAGTATTCGCCGTTGAAGGTGAGAAGGTAGGCAGAATTACGGATTACATTACATCTTCCATTCTTTCCCAGTCCGCGTACATGCTTACCGGTGTGCTGCTTGTTGTTCTTGTTTCGGTGCTTGATGTTCCTCCCTCGGTAAGGCTCAACCTGTCTGTCTTTGTTCCTGTTGATGTTATTGACCCGTCAAGGATTCACGTTTTTATCTATAGATTTCTTGAGAGTGTGGACATTCCTTCAATTACCGCGCTGGTTCTATGGGGAAGAGGTCTTGCCGTAATGCTGCAGCGCAGCCGTTCCTGGGGGATCCGTCTTTGCTTCTCCATATATATTATCGGTATTCTGCTTATTTCTCTGCCGGTGATGTTCGCGCCGGAAGCATAACTGAAACGGAGAGTTTGAGAATGAGGAAAGCCGTCTATTTTCTGCCTTTGGTTATTTCAGTCCTTTTCGCGCAGACCGATTCCCTCTCCCTTGATCTTTCGGGATGGGTGAGAGTGGCATTGGATAACTCGCCGGACATAGTGATCTCATCAGCCGATCTTATGTCCGCCGAAGCATCCCTGACATCTTCAGAATCCTTTCTCTGGCCCAGGCTGAATTTAAGTTCGACCGCCAGCCATTCATGGAGTTCTGTCCCTGATATGTCAGGCGGTTATACGGACACTGACAATGCATCATGGTCAATGTCCGCAAGTATCTCACAGGAAATACTCGCATCCGGTGGAAGCAGCTGGCTGCGTATGTCGGGAAGCAGGCATTCATTTGACGCTTCCAGGTTCGATATGGATCAGGCCAGGCTTGATCTTACCATGGATGTCGTTGAGGCATATTACGGAGTGATAGAAGCGGTACAGCTGCTGGTCTCTTCGAACAGAGCCCTGGAAAGAAGCACGGAGCAGCTAAGAAGAACAGAGGCGCTTTACGAGATAGGCGGAGCCACGAACCTCGAACTGATACAGGCTGAAGTCCAGCAAAGCTCCGACTGTCTATCATTGCTTCAGAGGGAGCAGTCTGTGTCCAATTCTTATACGACTCTCTATCGAACTGCAGGTGTAGTAGGATCAGAACACACGGTTAACACGAATGCTGTATTACAGCCGGTTTCAATTTCCACCGCAAATAACTACAGCCTGGATATGTCAGGTAACAATACAATTGCTTCTTCGATGGAAAGACTCGCAGCTGTAGAGTATACATACAAGGCAAGCAAACGCTCGTACTGGCCTTCGCTTAATGCAGGGGGAAGCTGGAACTGGAGTAATGACGAACTTGATTTCGATGATTTCTCCAACAGGGACAGCTGGCAGGTCTCCCTTACCCTCAGCTGGACTCTTTTTGACGGGTTCAACCGCGAAAGTATCATTCAATCCTCCAGAGCTTCTGTGTTGAGGCAACAGGCATCCAATGAAGCACTTGTGAATTCGATAAAAAGCTATATACTGACTGCTCAAAACAACCTTATCAGTTCTATCAGGAGTTGGGAGCTTTCCCTTGAGGTCCTTAATCAGGCTAATGAGAAACTCAGGCTTTCAATGATGAGTTACGATCTGGGAAGCATTTCTCTTCTTGATCTGCTGGATGCCCAATCGGACGTAACTTCGGCTGAGGCATCGGTGGAATCTTCCAGGACATCATGCCTGATAGCGGAAGCGAGGTTGCTTGTTCTTCTCGGGCGGACACCCAGGATTGGAGAATAGGTGAAAATGCGGGGGTTGCGTTTGCCTCATATTGTTATATAGAATTTCGATGGTTGTTTCTGCTTTCGTTAGGAGGATTGAATGGGAAGATTAGCTTTTCTGTTTCCCGGACAGGCATCACAGAGTGTAGGCATGGATAAATATCTCAGAAACTATCCGGATGCTGTTGATTTTCTTGACAGGATCGATGAAATGACCGGTGTTCACAAATTAAGCGAGATCATATCCAATGGACCGGCTGAGACTCTGACCAGAACTGATAATGTACAGCCTGCCATCACCATGATCAGTATAGCCACAATGAATGTTCTTGTAGCCGCTGGAGTAAAACCTGAAGGCACAGCCGGACACAGCCTCGGTGAGTACGCCGCGCTGGTTACCGCAGGCATTCTGCTTCCGGGAATAGCCGCCAAGCTTACTCGCATACGGGGTGAATTAATGCAGGAATGTGCGGACAGACATCCCGGTGGAATGCTTGCCCTTATAGGTATAGACCTGGATGATGCCATAAAATGCGTTGAAGAAGCGTCCAACTTCGGTCCCGTGGGAATAGCCAACGTTAATTCGGAGGGGCAGGTTGTTATTTCCGGAGCGAGGGATGCTCTGAAAAAGGCCGGAGAGCTGTGTAAAAAAATTGGTGCCAGAAGGATCATACCGCTGCAGGTTTCGGGAGCCTGGCATTCACCTCTTATGAAGGATGCCGCCAAGGGTCTTGAGAGCGCACTGGATGATGCAGGTTTTTACGAACCTGAGATACCCGTAGTGGCAAATGTCACCGCCGACCTCATTCGTAGCGGTGATGAAGCGAAACGACTGCTGAAGGAACAGGTCATGTCACCAGTTCTATGGGCTGATTCTATTAAGAAGCTTCAGAGAAGCGGATTCGATACATTCATCGAAGTCGGTCCCGGGAAAGTGCTTCAGGGGCTCATGAAAAGAGTGAAAGATGTCACTGTTTACGGAACCCACGACAGGGAAGCCCTTGAGGAGACTCTGAAAGCCCTTACATAACTCAACAACTCTCATCAGCTCTGGTTACAGGGTATTCGCAAGTTTTTCCACAAGTCTGTTATGTGCACTGAAAGCCAGTTCCGGAACCTCCCGGATCGGGCACCATAGAACCTCGGACGCATCATCTCCTGCTTCGGGTGTACCTTCCCAATCCTTGACTTCCAGCACCGCCAGGAGAATTCCGCCGTAGGCTGTCAAATCGGTTTCCAGCTCCAGCAGTCTGCTTTCCCTTACTTTAAGGCCAGTTTCCTCCAGCAGCTCACGAATACCGCATTCGTAAGGGGTTTCACCCGTTTCAAGAAAACCTCCAGGCAGGGACAGCATCCCTTTTTTAGGAGGAACCGCCCTTCGTACGAGCAGTATTCTTTCGTCGTCATGAACCATTAGAACCACGGCAGGAAGGGGATTCCTGTAGTGGATAAACCCGCACTTTCTGCAGAACAGGTGCCCATGTTCTCCAGGTGATTTGTTCAGTGGCTCGCCGCACATCGCGCAGAATGCCGGCGGGAGGTAAAATGAAGTACCATCGGGCATCAGAGGCAGTGGACCCGCCCCGGGAGAATGACCAGGCAGGTTACCATGAACCCTTCCGATCCTTCTGGCGATTATCCTTCTGACGAACTGCCTGGCATCCCTTACCGCGGATTCCATGGAAAACCCGGCAGCCAGCAGAGCCGTAGCGGCAGCAGCCAGAGTGCAGCCTGTACCATGAACGCTCTCTCCGGTGATTCTGGATCCGCTGAACCTTGTACAACCCTTCTTCGTCACCAGTATATCAACAGG
>JAUVUL010000242.1 GCA_030600975.1 Candidatus Aegiribacteria sp. | reverse complement strand
GCATCATGCATGCAGAGAGTATCATTGCCATAGGGTTTACGATAGATACCTCGTAATCCGCATACTTCGGAGCCGAACCGTGAGTAGGCTCAAAGACAGCCACTTCCTCGCCAATATTGGCACTGCAGGCAAACCCAAGGCCTCCTACGAGCCCGGCGAACCCGTCGGATACGATATCACCGAACATATTGCTCGAGACTATCACTCCGTAATCCTCGGGATTCTTCGTAAGCCACATCATCTGGGCATCTATGTTCGTCTCCCAGAGATCTATGCCGGGATACCTATCCGAGATTTTTCTTCCCTCTTCCCTCAGCATACCGCTTGTCTCACGGATAACGTTGGGTTTCTCACAGATTGTAACACTCTTGTATCCGAATTTATCCGCATATTCAAATGCGGCGGTCAATATTCTTCTGCAGGCGTTTCTTGAGAATATCCTGGTGGAGACAGCGAGATCTTCCCCGGGAACATCGGCGAAGTTCTTCTGGAATTTCGGATGGCTCATAAGAGCATCGTACACGTTGTCCGGAGGATCAGTCCATTCCACGCCTCCGTACAGTCCTTCCGTGTTCTGCCTGAATATCACAACATCCACTGGAGGTTCCTCTATCGTGTCCCCGGGCCCCCTGCGGATGAAATTGAGGGGATTGCCTTTAAAGGCTTTGCAGGGCCTCATGCATATATCGAGGCTGAAGTGCTGCCGCATCGCTACAATGGGACTGTAGTAAACAAGTCCTTTATCTCTCAGAGAAGGGTCCAGTTCAGCAAGCGTTTTATCCTTCGGCTTTGATGTAATGGCTCCAAATAGAGCAATCTTATGCTCTTGAAGCAGGTCTATCGTCCTGTCCGGGAGGGGATTCCCCTCCTTCTTCCAGAATTCCCACCCGATATCCGCATGAACGTAATCGGCCTCGAATCCCACAGCTTCCAGAACTCTCAGAGTTTCATCAAGTACTGCGCCTCCAATGCCGTCTCCTGGCATTGTCACAACAGTCCTTTTCATCAGCTACTCCCTTCTGTAAACATTTCCTTCACGAACCATTAGCCCGGCAAAGATACTTACTGAATTAATCGGAGAAAACCCCCTGGTGTCAAATGTCGCAAGATACGTCAGTTGGTGTTTGACATGACACTTGCCTTATATGAGATCCATAATCGCTGCAGCAGCAGCTTCAAGCTGTCTGTCGATATTCTGCCCGGCATCGGCTGGAAGCTCCGGTACATGGATATCGGGCTCAACGCCGCTGTTCTCGAGATTCTCTCCCGTAAGCGTATACCAGCCGGTTGAAGGTACTCTGAACCCGGTACCATCTACCAGGGTCACATCGGATGTTCCGATCACGGCGCCGAAGGTTGTCTCACCCACTACCGGGCCAAGGCCGAGCTGTTTCCATCCTTCGGGAAATATCTCAGCGTTGGAACAGCATCTTTCGTTTATGAGCAGTACGAGGGGTTTCTGCCAGACTCCGAGGGGTTCAAAGGTAATATTCCCATACCTGTCCGTTGAGAACATGTAGATCGGACGTCCCAGTTCGCTGATTATATCATCGTGGGTGCTTCCGCCTCCGTTGTTGCGGACATCGATTATCATACCGTCACTTCCGAGACCCTCTGCAAAAAGATCGACCAGGAAATTCTCCACGCTCCTTTCGCTCATGGACGGTATGTGAAGATACCCGACTCTCCCGTCCGTAAGCCTGGCAACTTCCCTCCTGTTCCTTTCGATCCATTCGTCATAGACGAGCCTCTGTATAGCCCAGATGGAAACAGGCTCAATGTCTACATCTATAACGTCACCGGAGCGCCTGACTCTGAATCTTGTTTCGCGGTTCCTTCTCTGAAGGAGCGCTCTGTAGAGGTTATCCTCAGGCCCAACATCCATGCCATGAACTGAAAGAATGGCATCACCCGGGTAAATACGCGAATCCTCAAGGTCCGCCGGGGAATAGGGAATCACACTGTCAACAAGAATGCCCGGTCCTGCCCAACTGTAATCAGGTATGATGCCGATAGAGCCCGAAGCGGGAGTGAAATCAAAACGCCATGGCCCGTCAATTCGGAGATGCGAAGCGGACAGCTCTCCGAGCATTCTACTTACGACATCGTTAAAATCTTCATTGATAACGCTGGATACAGCTCTTTCCCGGTACATCGTCCGCATGGAATCCCAGTGCACCTCATGCATGTCCGGATCGTAGAAATTATCTCTCAGCAGTCTCCATGCTTCATCGAACTTCTGGGCCTGTATCTCCGTTATGGAACGCCATACTGGCATGTGCCATCCAAGTGAACCGGTTATACCGGAGCTGACAGAAGCCTTCCGTATGGAACCGCTGAGGGACAGGTAGTAGATACCACCTTCATTGTTAATAAGGATTTCCTCGGGGTACTCCCCTGAATGGGTTACTCTCTGGAGAGATTCGCCCTTCCAGTCAACGGTCCAGAGATCCATTCTACCCTTATCATCCCACCCGGGTAAGGCAATTGTCCTGCCGTCCGGAGAAGCTCCATAGAAATCGTAATAACCTTCTACCGTGCAGAGCGTTTCAGTTCTCCGCTGAAGGCCTTCCCATTCAATATCAACCCTTTCTAACGGCTGATCCAGGAGTTCCTCGCGCACGTCATTATCGCCGTCCCAGGCCTCCCTTGAGAACCAGACCTGCTTGATGGAATAATCGCCGTCATCCGTCCGGCTCGCATACAGGATTCTGCGGCAGTCATCAGGCCATAAGGGTTGGAAATCGTCGTTGGGGTGCCTGCTTATATTATGCGGTTCACCACCGTTTGAGGGTACGACAAAGATCTCCTCTCTGTGTGCCAGGACCGGAACACTGAAAGCAAGCCACCTGCTGTCTGGGGACCAGGAATGGTGAACGATTTCCGGGGTATCACAGATTCTGATATCGTGCCCTGTTATAACGTTGAATACATGCAGCCTTCTATCTCGATCCAGATAGGATATACGTTCTCCGTCAGGCGCCCATTCGGGTTTGCATGCAACATCAGAACTGGTAGAAAGTATATCAATTTCCGGAAAGGTGGAATTCGCCAGGAGGGAATCCTGATGCTCGGAACAACTTCGAGCCAGTTGAACTTTACCGTCATGTTCAAGGCTGAATACAAGGGTTTTGCCATCAGGGCTCCAGACAGGATCTCTGGCTCTCCAGGCTCCGGAGTAGATCTGTACAATATCTTCTATATCGTCATCCTCAAGAGTTCCAACGAAAAGGTCGCCAGTTCCCACTACAGCGATTTGCGTACCTGACGAATCTATGTCGAAACAGTCGGTGGAAAAACCAACCGATTCTCCATATTCAAGGGCAAATGGGAAATCCGATCCCGGAATCAGTGGAACTTCGGATATGGACCAGTCAGGGATGTTCAGACAGTAAAGCCCGCCGTTGAATTCAAATGCAATGGTTCTGCCATTATAGCTGATAGCCGGGAATGTTATGTCCCCATCGGTAAGGAATGTTCTCTGACGGGGCTCTCCCCCCTCCTGTATGCTCCATATTGCGGCATGCCCATCCTTCTCCTCTCTGACAAAGAGTATCTCATCTATTAACGGGGAATACATGGGCCACTGAGAATCGAGTTCCGAAGCATCCAGCAGCTCCCAGTCGGTTCCGGAACCTGTCCAGATCTTTCTTGAGGCGGAACCGCTGTAATGTTTCCGCCACCATCTGGTAAACCCTCTCTCTATTGCCAGGCCGTCTGGCAGCAGGCAGATATTCTCAGTTTCAACCCTGGCAACAGGAGATGGAGTTCCGCCGGTTACGGGCACCGAGTAAACCCATGAGTTCCCTCCCTCTCTTGATGACTGGAAATAGACGCTGCCGGAAGCAGCGCTCCAGCAGAGTACCCTGTCCAGACCCGCATGATATGTAAGGCGGGTTGAAATACCGCCTGAAGCGTCCATGATATACACATCTCCACCACCGGTCCTGCTGCTGGTGAAAGCAATGAAGCGGCCATCGGGGGAATAGCAGGGCGAAGTCTCCGTACTTTCACCGGGTACAAGGCATCTCATGATACCCCCTGACATGGGTGCCTCCCAGAGATCTCCCCTGAAACAGAATACCACTGTCATGTCATCAGGGGATGGAGAGGGTTCCCTGATGTCGGACATTCCAGTAGAAATCAAACCGATAAGCATCATTTTGATCAGAATAATCATTATTCATTCCTCTCGGCCAGTACAAGGAGCCTTGGTGAATCATCCGAAGCCCAGGGAGAAAGGTCATAATCACCCCAGATTGCAACAACTCTCATACCTTCATTCCTG
>JAUVUL010000302.1 GCA_030600975.1 Candidatus Aegiribacteria sp. | reverse complement strand
TATAGACCATGGAATAATACGGCAAGAAGGAAACCTTTCAGAATAAGCTTCCGTCTCGATCTTCTGCTCGTGCTGAACTTCGCCATTCCTATCCAGTAACCCATGATAACCGATACTGAAGCATGCATTGGAATTGAAGTAAACGCTCTTAGAATGCCTACCGTTATTCCCCTTCCCAGGACATACAGAACATTCTCAAGACATGCGAAACCCATGCCGGCAACTACGGTATAGACTATTCCATCCATAACCTCATCGAAGCATTTCCTTCGAAAGACATACTTCTTCACAACGAACAGTTTCAGGCTCTCCTCAACCAGCCCTGCTACGATGAAAGCCTTGAATACGGGATAGAGAATCTTATAGTAGGGATTCAGAAAGCTCCTCAGTTCATTGATACCCATTTCTATGAATATGGCCGGAATCGTTGAGAGAAGTCCCAGCAGGAATATCCTGATGATAATCCCCTTCGGTTCCGGCTTAGCCCTGTCTTTCCTGAAGAAGTATATGACAATTAACAGGGCGGGGACGATCGCAAGTGTCAGTGAAATGGCAAGGTTCATCTATGGTGTATTACGCTGCTGCAAGGGTACTGATTTAATGAAGCCTCATCTGCCATTTATTCCCGCCTTCCCAGCCGGCCTGATATTCGTATTCAACGAAGTACACGCAGAGGTCCGCCTGATATTCGTAATCAACGTAGTAGATATCGATATCCGACTGGTACTCATAATCCACGAAATACCATAGAGCGTCTTCTCCATCAGACTGATATTCGTAGTCGACCACAAAAACCGATATCTCAGCCTGGTACTCGTAATCCACAACGAATACGTTCAGATCAGCCTGGTATTCATAGTCACATATGTACACATTACCCGCCCAGGCGGAGGCTGAGGCTGCAGCTAGAATCGCAAAAACCTTTTTCATGAAATACCCGCTTTCATCATTGTACCATTTCATTGCCATGGAATAGAGAATTGTCAATATATGTATATGGAGCAGATTAATGAAAGGAGTTGTGATTATGAAAACGGGTTATCTTATAGCTGTGTTCTTTATACTGATACTGGTTCCATGCTGCAGTAACGGAGGTGAATCGATGACTTCGTCACAGACCAGTGTTCCCTCTGAGGAACTGGAATTCCCGGCGGAGATAACAGTTGCTGAATCCTTTGCCCATAGATTCTTTGAGCCGGTGGAATCAAGTGTTGTTCCGAATATGGCTTCTCTGGGATTGCCGGTAAATTCGGAGGATGTATTCAATCTCGATGATATCATGAACAAAACAGGTATCGACCGGATTCCTGAATTACTGCTCGAGAATGGTTTTGTCGTATACGAACCGTTCCATGTCACGAACAATCCAATCAGAGCGTATGAAATCATGGAAACATGGGATCAGCCGGTGTATGTATCAGCCGGAATATCTCTTCACCTGCTTCATATCTTCTTCGACCAGATTCTACAGGATATTGAAGAGAATTACCTCTACGGCGATCTTGAAATCGTCTGCAGGTGTCTTTATGAAAGCAATCTTGAGAGAGGTTGCATCCTGAACGCTGCTTTCTTTGCGGTACCTCTTTCATTCCTCGATCCCGAATTTATAGCCGATCAATCCATTGCAGAAGCTGTAGAGACCGAAATAGCGTTGATAGAAGATCACGCCGGCTTTGATGACAGCCCCGTAATGGGATACAGGGAGGATTACTCCCAGTACGTCCCGAGGGGACACTATACATCCAGCCCCGGACTTGAGCGGTATTTCAAAGCGATGATGTGGCTTGGCAGGCTTACATTCATTCTGAACGGAGGAGACCCCAACGGTCAGATGGCCACATACATCGTTTCCGAAGAAGATGCCCGCGTTATGACAGCAAGCGCTCTCTGTATCGTTTCAGATCTGGCGGAGATTGAACACGATGGAGAGCTTCTTCTTGATAAGTGGCGGAGAATTTATGAAATAACCGCTTTCTTCGCCGGTTTCGCAGACGATCTTTCCGTACCGCAGTACGCTTGCGCCGCAAGGGAAACCGCAGGCTCCTCCGCTGACAGCCAGCTTATCTGGAGTATGGATTTCTACCGGCTGTTCAGGAATTATGTAAACTCCAATTTTGCAGGTCCCGCCATATACAGTGGCACCGGAGAGCTTATATCAATGCCGGATGAACAGGGGGAATTCGATCCGAGTGATCTTCAGGGAGCATTCCAGAAAACCACCGGTTTCAGATTCCTTGGTCAGAGGTATACCCCTGACAGCGAGATTCTTGGGAAACTCATCTTCCCGGCAGTTGGATTAAATCCATCGGGGAATCACAGGTTCATGCCCACAGGCCTTGACGTTGCTGCGGTCTTCGGCAGTGAGGCTGCCATCTCTATCCTTGAAGAACGTGGAGATTTCGAGTTTACATCCTATGCAGACTCATTGGAATCCTTGAATTGGATGATAGAGGAGTACAGCCCTTCTGACTGGCATGCGACATTATACATGTCATGGCTCCACTGCCTTTACCTTCTTCAGCAGGAAAAGGGTGAGGGCTATCCTGATTTCATGCGGACAGCGGCATGGAAACGCCATACCCTTTCAAATTTCCTGGCATCATGGGCAATGCTCAGACATGACACAATCCTTTACGCGAAGCAGAGTTACACTATGGAATGTGGATGTGCGGCCGAACCCTTCGAGGAGCCGGAACCTTCCGCCGGGTTTGTTGAACCTGTGCCGGAAGTCTACGCTGAACTTAATGCCACTCTTCAGATGGCGCAGAGGGGTCTTCGTGAATATGGCATCCTTGACAGCAGCATCGAAGGCAGATTCAGGGATGCCTGTTCCATTATGACCCACCTTCAGGATATAGCTGAAAGAGAACTCGCGGGCTCCGTAATAACATCTGAGGACGCGGAATATCTGAAGAATTTCGCCAGCTATCTTGAATCAGCTATCTGCTGGGGTGCTGAAACAACTGAAGGTCTGGAAACATCACTGATTGCTGATGTTCATACGGATCAGAACAGCGGCTCGGTGCTTGAAGTCGCCTCAGGAGACCTTGACTACTGCATAGTTATCTACAGAAGACCTGACGGTAATATCGAGGCGGCTGTGGGACCTGTACTCAGCTATTACGAATTCGCTTGGCCGATGTCGGATAGGCTGACCGATGAAGCCTGGAGGGAAATGCTGTCGGGTGACGAAGCACCGGAAAGACCACTCTGGGTGAAGGAATACATGTAATCAGAACCCGAACCCGACGCCGCCAGAAAAGACCCAGTCATGATCGGTGTCTCCGCCAGATACATGCCGGTAGATACCTGCTGAGAGTACAATGAAGTGAAATACTCCCCGGAATTCAACTCCGGCGTAGGTCTGATCATTCGCAAGGCCGTTCCATGGATTATTCCATGTGTACATGAGGGAACAGCACATATCGATAGATGTGACTGGAATAAAAACCATGCTGAAAGCGCTTCTTATCCCCAGATGAACCTTTCCGCCGGCCAGCCCGGGTTCCAGTCGGAATACCATACCGCTGTCACCGCCCCAGAGACTGTTCCAGGGGATATTACTGAAGCCGATTGATACACTTAATTTCTGCGGTGTGGTGACTTTTACTCCAACTGTAGGGGTCCACTCC
>JAUVUL010000148.1 GCA_030600975.1 Candidatus Aegiribacteria sp. | reverse complement strand
CCTTGCAGTCCGGGGTTGACCGGTGGGTACCTCAAGCATAATAACCAGTATTATCCTTCTGCCCGACGAAGATGTGAGCAGTCCCGCAATTGTTGATGTGTCACTCAAAGTCCCTGTTTTTCCGCGAAATGCTCCCGGTGGCAGATCGGTCATTCGTGTGCTCAGAGTTCCGTCAACGCCGTTAACAGGTAATGTGGCAAGAAATTCCACTCCCCATACCGTTGAACCGATTCCTTCGGAGAGTATTTCCGCAAGATGAATCGGCGTCAGGCTGTTGAACCTGGAAAGACCCGATCCGTCGGCAAGCTGAAATTCTGTGAGCGATGGAACAAGGTTCCTGAGCAATTGACCTGCAACATCACATCCCGCTCCAGTTGAAGCGAGATTGGATCCTGTTTCAAGGCTTGCTGTTCTCAGAATCATCTCAGCAATCATATTCCTGCTCCACTTATTCATTGAAGCCAGAAGAACGAACATCGGATCGGAATACATTACTGATGTCTGAATCAGTAATCCTGAATCAGGCGCGTCTCCCTGCAATACCTGATCGATATTCAAACCGGTGGCTTCCAGTTCCAGCGCCAGCATTCCGGCAAATTCAACTGGAGGTCCTGCAAAGGGCATGTAGAGAACAAGATGGGTATCAGGAGGTATGATTCCTTCCACTATCAGTAACGGTTTGTTCTCGGTCCAGCCTTCTACAACGGTCCTTACAGATTCTCCGCCGCCAGTAACAAGATTGTTCACTATCGAAAGACCAGGCAGCGGAGGATAGTAGAAGACTCTTATTGTATCGCCTTTAGTGGAGATAATCAGCTGCAGGATATTATCTCCCACCGAGAGACCCTCGATCGGGGGACAATAGGTTCTGCTCCAGTCGGAAGTATCCCATCCCGGGCAGTGTGATTCACTGAAGAATCTTGTTGTGTCCCAGAAAAGGTCCCAGGAGGAACCCGGATCAAGTGCAGCCGCAGTTTCGAGGGCGACTATCCTGATGTGCTCCGCGCTCAGGAGGGGCGCACCGGTTCCCAGAATGAAAAGCCTGTTGCCGATAGTATCGGCCATTACCCTGGTTTCATATACGTACGAAGGACCAAGTTCCTTCAAAGCCACCAGGGTAGTCAGAAGCTTAACTGTTGATGCCGGTCTGAAATAGGAATCACCGTTAACGTTATAGAGTATTTCTCCTGTATTTGCATCTGCAGCATAAATGCCCGTTCTCCAGGATGATGGTATTGAAGGCATATTGTAAAATAGTGACAGAATCAACACTTTAATCAGCAGGCTCAATCGGGGCTCCAATCATTCGACTTGATACTGGAAGAAACTGCGTTTAGATTTCGTAAATATAACTGACTGAAAGCGAAAAAGAACGAAGAGTACAGGAGGTTCTCATGGTTCGTCAAATCGCGGTGTTCACTTTATTAATTATGCTTATTGGGTGCGGTGAACAGTCGGAAAGCAATACAGCTGCCGAAATTAATGATACGCCTGCTCTGGCGGTGGAGTACAATGACTGCGTCGTACTTACAGTAGGCGACAAGAGTTTCGTTGGTGCCCTGCTGGCTCCTTCTCTAGAACGGCTCCATGGTGATTCACTGCTGGTTAACCTGAAGCTGGAAGGCATCATAAACAGAACGCTGATACTGCAGGATGCACACGAAAGAGGGCTTCATTCAACCAGTGAAATGGAAATTTGCTCTAACGAGTGGGAGAGAGAAAAGCTTCAGAATGAATGGTTGGTCTTGATCCTTGATCAGAAGGTGCAACTGCACCCGGATACCGTAGAAGAGTACTATTCCCGGATGGGCACAATGTTGATATACACTGCGATCACTGTAGGGGACAGAGCCCTCTCCGATAGCCTGAGGCAGCTGATTCTCAATGGTGAGAACATGGGCGATCTAGCTGAGGAGTATTCGATCATACCTCGTGAGGCTTTCAATAGAGGGGTTCTGGGACCAGTAGATAGCATAGAACCTGTAGCAGGAGACTACATGCTTCTTCTGGGTCTTGAGACGGGCGAGTTATCCCCTATTGATTCATCCGGTTCCGGCTGGAGATTTCTCAGAATTGACAGTACTTACCAGGAGACTCCAGCTCCTTTCGATGAGATCAAAGATATGATAGCGGCCAGAATACTCGGAATGCTGAAGATGGAGTACAAGGAGGAATTCTTTGACAGCCTGAGAACGGCCAACAACTTCCAGATAGTTGAGGGAATGCCCGAACTGATATCCAGTCATTTCCACCAGAACAGCCGGGATTATGAGCCTTTTACATCCGATCAGGAGAATATGGTAGCATATACGTTCACCGGAGGCGAAAGAACACTCTATTCTCTCGTTGAAAATATCAGGAACCTTCCTCCTATGAGTTCCAGCACACCCGATGATCCTGCATGGATCATGGAGCATAGCTGGTTTCTGGGTCTTAACGATATCATGGTAATGGAAGCGAAAAAACTCGGTATGGATACACTGCCTGACATCGTTGCATACGTAGAGCAGCGCTTTTCTAACCGGCTGCTTGATGTTTATTACGCTGAAGTAATAGAACCGAGATTGATACCTGTCGATGAGCGGCTGTGGGAGATCTACGAAGCTGAGAAGGATTCGCTTATTATCCCGGAAGAGAGAGTATTCAAAGTAGTATGCGCTGTTGGAGAAGAACAACTGGGCCTGCTTGAGCGCGTTATAGAGTCCGGCGGTGATCCGTTTTCAATGACTGAGGAACTGACAGCCGTACCGAGTATCCTTGCTCCCGGGGAGTCTGTAATAACCAGACCCATAACGGCATCATCTGTCCCGCCTCCATGGGACGAGATGCTTTTCAACGCTGAGATGCATGAGGCTTTCACCTGTTCAATTGAAGCCGAACGTGTAATGCTATTTGAATTAACAGAAATCAGACCGGAACGAATAGCGACCTTTGATGAATCACAGGACCAGTTACTTGCAATCTTCCGTTCAATGAAAGAGGAAGAAGTAATATCCGGACTTGTAGACAGCCTTGGTTCTATATATCATATTGAGGTAGACAGGGGATTTGTCGACAGGTTTATTTACGCTGATTCATCATCGATAGATCAGCAATAGATTGATAGAAAATCCTGAGTAAAACAGACTTCAATGCGTATCTGATGTATTTCTGGAGGTATATCAATGATCTGTAGGTGCTGCGGACACAATAACAATGGACGGGATACAGGTAAGTGTGCTAATTGTACTTTCGAACTCTCAACTCAGAACGATTCCTTAGCAATAAGCCGCAGCGCCCTTCAGGGCAAGCTTGAAAAGCCTGTGCATTTCCAGGAGAGAACCGAATTCAAAACCCCTCCACCAAGAGGAAACAGCACAACGATAGGTATTCTTATAGCCGTTGCCGGGCTTGCTGTAGCATTTGTTATAACAAATGTTTTTGAAAGGTCCGAGCACACACCGGCACTTCCTGAACGGGAGCGTTTTGAGGAAGCTGTCGAGGAAGCCCATGTAGATCCCATTGCGACTCTCATTTCTTCGGATATTGTTTATGTTTTGAATGACAGCGCTTCACGAGCTCTGCCAAGAGCAAACGTTGACATGACAGTCATACCCGAAGGTTCCACAGTATCATTTCTTGGAAGCTGGCCTGTTCCTCTGAGACCTACGGCTACATTTGTTATTCAGAAAATCAGTCAGCGTGAATTCGACTGTCTGAGGATCGACAGGCTTTGTGTCTGGACCGACACCACCAAAACTGAATTCATCTCAGCACCACTTATCAGGATCGAGCAGTCAAGTGTGGACACCTTAGTTTCTCCCGTACTCATCAAACTCTACTTCACTCCGGAGATGATGAGGGGCAGTATAGGAGAGTTCAGTATCCAGTATGACGTGCCTGTTACCACACCTGAGTTTTCCGACAACCAGCTTAACGATCTGATTCTTACAGTATCCCAAAGGCTGGAGAGGAAGGATTATGAAGGGCGCAGGATTCAGGTTGCCGCCCTGTTCGATTATGAAGCGTACAACCTTGGTGATGCTGTTGACATAATGAGAAGGATTACTCCCATGACTATCGACAGCCTCGGTTATGAAGGATTCTCCTTAAGCGTTTTCACACTTACTGACTAATCCTGTTTTCTTCAGTTCAGCGGATCAGCATAAGCTTCACGGATGAACAGGACAGTCCGGATCTGCATACAGGGGGTTCCCGGAAAGGTTTCTGAATGACCGACAGGCAGAAACTTGAAATATTCTCTGAAATACTGCGATACAGGACCGTATCCCGACAGCCTGGAGAAGTCTTTGATAAGAAGCCCTTCAGGGAAACTGCTGAATATCTTATAAAGGCCTTCCCGCAAGTACACAGGCATTTCAGAAGAGAAACCATTGGCGACGGAAGCCTTCTTTATACACTTCAGGGTGCAGATCAATCGCTGAAACCCTTCATGCTTACAGCCCACCTGGATGTGGTTCCCGCTGATGATGGTGAAAAGTGGCTTGAACCCCCTTTCTCCGGCAAGTTCAGGGATGGAAGGATATGGGGAAGGGGAGCCATAGATTACAAGACTGGTATCTCCGGCATGCTTCAGGCCTGCGAGGATATCCTTGAAAGAGGATTCACACCGAGCCGGACAGTGATTCTTGCCTTCGGGCATGATGAGGAGGTTGGTGGGAATAACGGCGCTGCTGAAATAGTCAGAATTCTCACGGATAGAGGTATATCACTGAGTTCTGTGCTTGACGAAGGCGGATACATCTACAGTTACCCCTGGATGGAGAGGGATGTAGCTGTTATCGGCTTGGCGGAGAAGGGATACCTTACACTCAGGCTGACAGCGCGGGGAGTTCAGGGGCATGCTTCGGTTCCGGACCGCAATACTGCGGTCGGCAGCCTTTGCAGATGTCTGGCTGAACTTGAAAAAAACCAGTTTACTGTGAAGCTCTGCAGCCCAGTAGAGAATATGCTTCAGGCAACATCAGACATGTTCAGGGAATCCGTGATCATCAGTGATCGCACACCGACTTCCGGGGAGATGATGCGCATCATTGAAAAATGGCCTTCGGGAAACGCTCTTGTAAGAACCACAACAGCCATTACAATGATCCGGGGCAGCAGCAAAGAGAACATCATCCCCGCGGAACCCTTTGCCCTTGTGAATTTCAGGGCGATACCCGGTGATCATTCGAGTGACATTTTTAACCATGTGCGGAGCATAGCGGAACCACTGGGAGTGAATGTAAGGTATGAGGATACGAATCAGATTCACGAACCCTCCGGTATAGCTTCAATGGATACGGAGGAGTACAGAGCCATACAAGCAGCGGTACAGGGAATCTGGCCGGGTATCCCGGTTGTACCAGGCATTTTCCCCGCAGCCACCGATTCAAGACATTACTGCAGAATAGCTGATAATGTGTACAGGTTCGAGCCTGTTCACCTCGGGAAAGAGGGCCTTGGAGCACTTCATTCCGAAGGAGAATCCATTACAGTCGAAGATTATCTCAACGGTATCAGTTTCTACACCGCTTATATAGGGATCGTAAGCACCACATGAATGGATCCAGGGAGAACGATGTTCTCAGAAGAACCACAAGGATTACACTGGCAGGATTTATACTTAATGTATTGCTGTCCGGCTTCAAGCTTGCGGGAGGGATTCTGAGCAGAAGTCATGCCCTGGTTGCGGATGGTGTACACAGCCTCTCCGACTGCGTTACAGATGTGGCCATATTGATTGGAGCGAAGTTCTGGACAAAACCGTCCGATGCGAATCATCCACACGGCCATTCCAGGATTGAGACCATTATAT
>JAUVUL010000166.1 GCA_030600975.1 Candidatus Aegiribacteria sp. | reverse complement strand
TTCATCAGGATTCTTCCGGAGACGCTTTTCCATCGATCTTCCCGTCCCTTAGAATAACTATCTTTCTTGCCCTCTGCATAACAACCTCATCGTGGGTTGAGAACAGGAAAGTCATACCCGTATCCTCATTTAGCCTGCGCATCATATCAAGAAGAGCGCCGCTGGTTTTTGAATCCAGGTTTGCGGTGGGTTCATCGGCGATAACGAGAGAGGGACGGGAGACCATCGCTCTGGCCACTGCCACCCTCTGCTGCTGTCCGCCTGAAAGCTGCATGGGGAACCTGCCTGCGTATTCAGCGATCCCTACTTTCTCAAGAACGTTCATAACCCTGTCGTGACGTTCTGCGGCAGGAATACCCTGGAGAAGCATTACATATTCAACATTCTCTTCTACCGTGAGCACCGGAAAAAGGTTATACGCCTGGAAAATGAAGCCTATATGGTCCCTTCTGAAGTCGGAGAGTTCTCTTCCGCTCATATCGGAGATCAGTTTCCCCGACAACCATACCTTTCCCTCCGTGGGCGTATCGAGTCCGGCCAGAACATTGAGAAAGGTCGTTTTCCCCGAGCCTGATGGGCCTATTATGGCTGTGAATTCACCCTTCTGAAGAGTGTAGTCTATGCCTCTTACCGCATGAACCGGAACTCCGGAATCATCGTAGGTCTTAACAATACCTTCAGCAACTATTACATCATTTTCAGTCATATACATCTCCGTGATCTATGATCTATAAACTCTTCCGCATTGCCTCAGCCGGGTTCAGCCTGCCGGCGTGGATCCCCGGATATATCCCAGCAGCCGTTGTAAGAAATAGAGTGAAAAGGGGATATAGCCATATCCGGCTGAGCCTTAGTACGGGGTATATCGGTTTATCAAATATGATTCCCGATACTTCGATCTCTCCGAAGCTTATGCCTGTTCTTGAGGTTATCCATATTATCAGCAGGCCGAAGGCAATTCCTATAACAGTACTGACCACCGCTATCCAGAAAGCTTCAAGTATCACCATGATACTTATGGTTCCAGTTCTTGTTCCCACAGCCTTCATAACCCCGAATTCGTACATCCGCTCAAATACGGACATGAAGAGGGAGTTTACTATTCCGAATACAACCAGCCCGAATAGAATTGCAGCCATTATTGCCATGCTTATATCAACCATGCTGAGCATCGAGCCAACTTGTGGCGCCAGTTCCGGCCATCCAAGAGCACTGTTGCCGAAAACCGAGAACCTGCGACGGAATTCAAGAGACGCATCAGCTCCTGTTTCCGCCTGCGGGAATCTGACAGCGATTTCATGGATTTCCCCCGGTATACCGAGCATGACTCCAGCAGTGGTGAGATTAACGAAGGCGGAGTACCTGTCGAGATTATCGCTGCCGAAACGGCATATACCGGATACAAAGAACATGCTGCTCGAAAGTCCGCTGTCAGCCTGAGCAGCGGTGATAACGATTACATCTCCCAGTACTGCGTTCAGGTCATCCGCCAGTTTGTATCCGATAATGAGTTCTGTGCTGTCTCCGCTCAGGTAGGAACCCGTTATGACAGCAGCTTTCAGCATTGTTACGTTTGAGTCGGTTCTACAATCAACCCCGATCAGTGTAACAGGCTTCAGTTCTGTAGTTGATGTTACCGATACCGGGGATAGGAGTCTGGCGGAATAGAAGCTGACGGTTGAATCACTATCCAGCCTGGAAAACATGGAATCGGGTCTGCTGATCGTCAGGTTGATATTCCGGGTATCCAGAAAATCATCTCTATGGATCTGGGCATCCCCCATCCAGGATTCGGTTGTAGTCTGTATCATATGCGTACTCATGCCCTGCATAAGAGCCTCCGTGAACATCATTGACCCGAGGCCCAGCCCTACTGCAAGCCCTGTGATCACAGTTCTACGGAAATTTCTCCAGATGATCTTCCAGGCGAATTTTACAAGTCTGATGAACATTTCAGACCGTCCTCAGTGTTTTCGCGGCTTTTGTATGGGCTGCCTTCAGTGCAGGGAGAAAACTAACGGTGGAGGCTGTAATGATCACGCATATTGCGGGGATCCAGTAACATTCAGGGGATATTGATGCTATCATCTCGCGGAAGACGGTACCTCCGTAATCAAGGGGCGGATCCATAACCAGGCCATGTTTTGAAAGGAAAAGAAGACCGGCTGTACTCAGAATACCGCCCGCGATTACGCTTATGATACCCATGATATTCGCTTCCAGCACAATCATCTTTACGATGAACCCGGGTCTAGTACCGAGGGCTTTCATTACACCGAATTCCCGCCTCCGCTCGAGAACCATCATGAGAATCGTGTTGAGGACTCCCATGGCTGCCACAAGAACTATCACGAAGATCATTACTTTAAGGCTCGCCTCATCGGCCTTCATGCCGTTGTAGAATTCCTTTGCAAATGTTTTCCAGGAATCGATTTCAAGGTCTTTCCCCGAGAGCCCTGCAGATATTTCTCCGGTGAGCTCATCGACTGCAACCAGTGAACGGGTCATTACTGCTATTTCGTGCACCTTTCCCTGAAGGGCGAAAAGGATCTGGGCATCGGACAGGGTTATATAGCATGTGTTTCTGTCGATATCGGCATTGCCTGAACTGACTATGCCGCGGATTACATACATCCTGTCAGCACTGCTGCCGTCTGCTGCCTGCGAAAGCATGACAAGGGAATCACCCACTGAGGCGTCAAGAATAATAGACAGTTCTCTCCCAAGTATTATCTGACCGGTGGCAGCGTAGGAAGTATCAGCCACGGAGGAGGATAACATCTCACCGCTTTCGATCTGGCTTGAAAAACCTGTAGCCGCTTCCTCCATTACAGGATCTATTCCAATCACTGACGCGGCTGCTGAATTCGTAAATACATTCCCTGAATCTGCCCCTCGGGGTCTGACCGCGAGGAGGGCTCCTGAATAGATCCTGGGTGCCCATGTTCTGACTCCGGGAATAGAATCCAGGAAGACTCCCACTGCCTGATAATCGCTGACTGTTGAATAAATGGATGGGTCCTCCAGATAACCTTTGTGGTGCACCTGGATCTGGCCAGTTCTATTGTTTGTGAAGAACATGATTATGCTGCTGTACGAGCCGTCCATCCACCCGATGGAAAGGGAGGATAGAAAGAAGCCGCCGGTCATGGTCAGAAGGGTGAGAATAGTCCGTCTTTTCTGGCGAAAAACGTTTCTCCATGCGAGTTTTAGAATCATATCACTCGCAGGATTGCAGGTTGCTCAGTGAGAAGATGTCGATGTCCAGACCCCGATTGAATTCAGCGAGTGACCAGGTGATGGTTGTGCTCTGCCCCTCTTTATCGGCGGGGATAACCTGCATCAGTGTCGGGATTGCTCTGCCATCCATTTCCTGCACGTTCGAGTAGGTTACTGTTTTTATCAGATCGCCATGACTGTCGTAGTATTCTTCCCAGAGGGGTATTGTGTCGATGATTCTGACTGCGAACACGATGCTTGACCAGACTACCGCGGTGGACGATTTTGGAAACAGTTCGATGTACACCACGCCATCCGATTGATCCCCTGTAAGGGTTGTATCGGTTGTGTACGAGTATGTGTAATCCTCTGCATAGGTGATCTCTCTGACTATATCGTTGTTTGTGATGTCTGATCCCATCCACGAACCGGCCATCATAGATGGCGGTATTCTTACCGTGCTGTTTGTGTTTGGAAGATAATTCCACATTTCAGCACCTATTCTCAGGGATGCCATTCCAGCTTCCCTTGCCGGGGAGAGTATTCTGATGAAGGTTTTGTCAATTCCGTGAGACCATGCCTTCATTGTCAGTGTTCTTTCCCAGTGCTGTGTTACAATGTGCATCGACATTTCAGTATAACTGTCATTGCTTCTGTAAAGCTGATCCAGCGAATGCACCAGTTCGTCGATCGGTGGCTGACAGATGCCTGTGGTAATAAGACCCGGGATGATTGACAGGCTAAGAAGCAGTAGGAGTGATTTCATTTATCTCTCCCTTCGGGATTCAGCCCACAGAATAGGATTTCAAGCATTTTCTCAAGGGATTCAAGCATCTGTTCAGAGGTTCTTTCCTCGTCGGCAGCGTACCACATGATGACGGTAGTGATAATTCCGTATATTGCCAGTGATGCGTGTTCGATATCCGTACCGGATTTGAGCTTCTGTTTTTCAGCTAACTCACGGAGCACCCTGGCAAGACCGTCCAAAAGGGTCAGATCCTGACTGATAAGCCCTTTACTCAGGGTAGTATCACTGCGCCATGCTTCCCGCATCAATTCACGGAGAAGCTTCTTCGGATACACGGACAGGCTCCCCATGAAAGTGCTTATATACAGCTTTACACTTTCAAATCCTGTGCAGGATTCCGGGATCCGAAACTCACTATCCAGAACCATAGATGTATCCTTGGCGGTAATTGCCAGGATCAAAGCGCTTTTCGAATCGAAGTAATTGTATACGGTACCTACCGCTACTTCAGCTTCTTCAGCAATTCCCTCTATTGTAGTTCCGTCGAAGCCGCGACTGAAGAACATGTCCCTTGCCGCCTTAAGTATCGCCATTCGTGCGCGTTCCTTCTTGATCTCTCTCAGTCCCATGAATAACCTCCAAACATGAATGTATTCAATAATACAATATATTCAGAAATGGTCAATCCCTTAACCGGGATCTGCCATTCATCAATTATGAGCTTTTTCATTCGACATATTATGACAGCGCGACATTCAGGGCAGCATACTTGGTTTTCAGGAAGCATTCAGAGAATTGCACAATTGAAAGGATACGCTCATTTCGTACAGTATTGTATTCGTATGTTCGGCAAAAAGGATTTCCATTCGGGAGGTTACGGTTTCAACTTCAGAATAGTGGAATACTTCATGCATCATCCTGAATGGATGGACCTGAGGAATAAACTCAAAGCATTCATGTATAGAATGTATGTGAGATGGCTACTTGGAATGGCAGGAAGGATCTGGACGAACAGCAAGAATACGATGGAAGCACTGAATCGGACGAAGAGTACGCTGCCAAGGTACTGGATATGATAATGGAGGAAAACCTTTATACACCCGGGAAATGCTGAGGAACTTGCGGATGCTAAGAACAATCTGATCAGAAACAGGGATCTTAGGCTGCAGATGGGTGAGAAAAGCCGTATGTTCACCGAGAGCATGAACGACTGGAATGATACCGGGAAGGAATTCATGGAACTCGTCTTGACTGCAGTGAAGGAGCGGAACCAGTGAAAGATCTCTGTGTCATGAAGTTCGGCGGAACATGCCTGGCGACCGACGAGGACAGACGGAAATCGGTAGATCTCTGCATCAGGGAACTTGAATCGCACCGCAAAGCTGTTATTGTTGTTTCCGCAATGGGCAGAAAAGGGGATCCGTATTCAACGGATACCTTATTGGAACTTGTTTCATATCCCATTCCACATGAAAAATCCTGCCTTATGGCCTGCGG
>JAUVUL010000025.1 GCA_030600975.1 Candidatus Aegiribacteria sp. | reverse complement strand
TCCGAGGCTGTCTATAAGAATGGTTCTGTCGTAATTTTTGAAACCGGACCTCAGTACTACATCAAAGGGCATGCAACCTTCCCATCATTTCGTATACACCTGAATATAACATGCATGAAGTGCCGAATATTACTGCAGAACTGTGTATGCAGTCAGGTACAGATCAATTCATGAATCTACAAAACAAGGCCTTACTGAGGTAGGTGAACGAAGTTGATTCTCAGCCGGCGAACCGGCAGTTTCCGAGAGCGGGAGCCATTACCTTGTCCTTACCGGCTCGCTTTGCCATGTACATTCTCTGATCAGCGTACTTAAGCAGAAGGTTCCTGTCTCCTACATCCGTGAGGTAAGTGGATACACCAAGGCTTATACTGACTTTACCCAGAGGCTGCTGCTCTGAATGCGGGATCACATACGATGATTCAGCAACCCTCTTACGTATCCGCTCAGCTATCTCCGCAGCTTCCTGCTCACCTGTGAATGGAAGAATACAGACGAATTCCTCTCCGCCATATCTTATGAGAACATCAACTTCCCTTATTGCACTGTTCATTGCCTTCACAACGGTCTTCAGCAGAGTGTTCCCCATGGGATGGCCCCAGGAATCATTGTAGTTCTTGAAATCATCTATGTCCATCATGATAAGAGAAAATGGAAAATTCGATCTGTCCGTTCTCACGAATTCCTCTTCGAGTTTTTCTTCGAAGAAACGCAGATTACCCAGCCCGGTAAGTTTATCCTTTCTAGCGAGGCTGAGTATCCTTGAATGAAGCATCGCGTTTTCAACCGCTGTAGCTGCATGATTTGCAAGGGCAACGATGGTATTTACCGATTCGGAAGAGAATCGAGCTGTGACTGAACTCTGTATATCAACAGCCCCCACAACTCTGTCCTGCACGATCATGGGAACAGAAAGCTCACTTCTTATTCCGGACAGATTTTCAACGTATCTTATGTCTTCTCGCACCTGTTTGATGTTGATCGGCTTCCTGGTGTAAATGCAATTGGCGACAATTCCCCTCGAGAGGTTCTCTTCAGGTTTGACACCGCTGATTGCGGCAGGTTTGCTGATCTTGATTGCTAAACCTTCGGGATCGGTTTCGCGATCGTAGCCGGCTGTTGCTGCAACCTTTACTGAATCGGGAATCAGGTTTTCCCTGCTTCCTTCCGCCAGAAAGACAGCAACGGCCTCAGATGGGAAGAACCTTCGCAGAGCCTTTACGACTTCCTTGCAGATCCTGTCCAGATCCTGAGTCGAATTAAGTTCTCTACCAATTACGGAGATGGTTTCCAGCTCTTCGTTCTTCTTTCTCAGGTTCTCCCTCAGTGCAAAGCTCTCGGTTACATCGTTCGTCATGATAACAATTCCCGCGAAATGTCCAGCTCTCTGGAACGGAAGGTAACTGACATTCAGAACCAGGTCGCCCGCGCCGGCTCTGCCGATATGTACCTGCCTGTTCAGAATGGGTCTTTCCTCCTGCAAAGCCTTGAGAAAAGCGTTATCATTACTTGAAGTGAGAACAGGCAACGCTTCCCTTATCTGTTTCCCTTTCAGGTTATCAATACTTTTTCCGAACAGATTAACTACCCTTGAAGTTACCTGCAGAAGAATGCCCGAGTTATCAACTACCAGTATGCCGGAATCAAGGCTGTTCATGATAGCGGACATCTGTTCACGTTCATCGGTCACATCCTCGAGGATCATTGCGTTAAGAATTGCCTCCGCTGCATGAGCTGCGTAATGTCTCAGGGCTTCAAGATCCGCTTTTTCAACCTTGCGTCCGGTTAGAAACCTGTCACACCGAATGAGGCCAATTGGCCGCCCAGCTGCCACAAGAGGCGTGTCGATGTAGTTATTGGACCCTGCCCACCATAGGCGCTCATCCGGCAGATCAATATTCCTTGATCTCACCTGAATGAGTTCCCTGATTGCTACTCCCACGGGAAGGTCAGCGTATTCCCGCACATGAATGGAATCCGGTATATCTGTTAGATTCCTGCCCCTTGCAACTTCAGTAACCAGTTCATCAGTCTCTTCCAGGTATCTGGACAGCCAGACCCTATCAAAGCTCAGCCCGGTGAGAATACCGTTTGCCATTCTTCTGAAGATTTCACGGACACTCATAGTCCTTCCCAGTTCCTCAGTAAGATTCCATGTAGCTTCAAGCCTGTTTACTCTGTTTTCAAGATAGCCGCAGAGTTTTTCAAGAACGGTTTCTCTATCCGGCGGACTACTCCTTGATATGCTGAAATCAACGCTCGAAGGAGCTCCTTCCGTGAGGGACCTGCAGAGCTCCACAAACTCCTCTGGACGAAGAGGAAGTTCCTTGACACTGTCAGCCCCTGCCCACTCGGCCCTCTGGTGAAGGTAAGCATCAAGCCCGGGTGTCAAAAGAAGAAAGGGAACCTCCGAAGTAGCAGGTTCCCTTTTAAGGTATCGGCATGTTTTCAATCCATCAAGCATGGGAAGGAAATACCCGCAGACTATAAGGGACGGCGTTGAGTCAGCCGCTCTGGCTATTACCTCCATACCCGTTGTACAGGATATTACATCGAATCCTTCCAGTCTTAGCACTTTCCCGAAAACCTGGAGAAGGCCGGTATCGCTGTCAGCGATTATTATACTTTTATTCCCACGCATCTCTCAAACATCATCTCTAGGAGGCTGTCCAACAATGGAGCATCGGCATAAGAAACCACATATCTGGCTACAATGACCACATATTATCATCAAATACATTCAGTATTCTCTTCAAATCTGTGACCATTCTATCACAGCTATAAGGCTCTTCTGCTCAATGTCCATTGTTGGACAACCTCCTATCGGGACAAAAACTGCGAAGGTTACTTTTCAGCTTTAATCTCCGCCTGGGCAGCCGCGAGTTTTGCCACAGGAACCCGGAACGGGGAACAGGAAATGTAATCCAGACCAACCGAGTTGAAGAATCGGATTGATTTGGGATCGCCGCCGTGTTCTCCACACACTCCGATTTTAAGGTCGGGTTTTGTTTTGCGACCCTCGAGAACTCCTATCTCCACAAAGCGTCCTACACCTTCAACGTCTATTGAAGTAAAAGGGTCCTCATCATAGATGCCCATCTTTATGTAATCCTCAAGAAAGACACTTGCATCATCACGTGAGAATCCGCATGACATCTGAGTAAGGTCGTTGGTTCCGAAACTGAAGAAATCAGCGCATTCAGCAATTCTTGCAGCGTCTATTGCAGCACGGGGAATCTCTATCATGGTTCCTATGGAGTACTGAATGTAATCATCCTCGAACCCTCTGCTTCTCAGAATATCATCGATAACCATCTGAGTTCTTTCGCGGGATATTCGAAGCTCTTCGGGATGCCCCACCAGTGGGATCATTATTTCAGGAAGTACCTCAATATCATCCTGCTTTACCTCTATGGCAGCTTCCATGATGGCCCTTACCTGCATATCAGATACATCAGGATAGATAAGTCCCAGTCGGCATCCCCTGTGACCGAGCATGGGGTTGAACTCATGGAGCTTATCGACAGCGCTCTTTATTTTCTCGAGTGGCAGTTCCATCACTCTGGCCATCTCAAGCTGTCCCTCTTCATCCTTCGGCAGGAATTCATGCAGTGGAGGGTCCAGAAGCCTTACGGTACATGGAAGTCCATCAAGCTCCCTGAAGATAGCTGCAAAATCACTCCTCTGAAGAGGCAGCAGTTCCTCAAGGGCTTCATTGTAGTCCTCGAGGGGTCCTGCAAGCTCTTTTTCGAGGGATTGCGTATCCCCATCGGTTGAAGCGATCAGATTCTTTAGGTTCTTCACCTCTTCGGCAACAAGAATGAGTTTCCTGAATGAAATTATTCTTTCCTCTCCGAAGAACATATGCTCGGTTCTGCAGAGACCTATACCTTCCGCTCCGAAATTGACCGCTGTTTTCGTATCACGTACGGTCTCTGCATTTGCTCTCACTCCAAGTCTCCTGTATTCATCGGCCCATTTCATCATTACCGAATAATTCTGGAAAAGTATTGATTCGGAAGGGTCTCCCTCACCGGATGATATGGAGAGTATCTCAGAGGATTTAATACTCACGTCACCAGCAAAGACTTCACCGGTAAAACCGTCAAGGGCTATCAGGTCACCCTCACTAATCTCGGTATCTCCGCATGTCATTTTCTTCGAACTGCTGTCTATCCGGAGGCTGCTTGCACCAGCGACGCATGGAAGTCCCATACCCCTGGCTACAACGGCCGCATGTGAAGTCATTCCACCGCGAGATGTTATTATCCCTTTTGAAACCGACATACCGCCTATATCCTCGGGACTGGTTTCCTTTCTGCACAGTATTACATTCTCTCCTCTTGCAGACCACTCTTCAGCGGAATCGGCAGAGAAAACAGCCTTTCCACATGCTCCGCCGGGAGAAGCACTGAGCCCGGTTGTCAGATATTTTGCTTGCTCTTTGCTTGCTCTGTCGAGAATAGGGGCAAAAAGCTGATTGAAACTGGAGGTTGGAACGCGCCCTAGGGCTGTCTTCCTGTCTATAAGGCCTTCATTGGCCATATCAACTGCTATGTTAAGCGCCGCGAATACAGTCCGTTTACCTGTTCTCGTCTGAAGGAGATAGAGCTTCCCCTCCTGAATAGTGAATTCGATATCCTGCATGTCAAGATAATGCTCTTCAAGTATTGTTCTAATTCGCAATAGCTCATCATAGGCTTCCTCGTTCACGGCGCGGAGAGTGGAGATAGGTTTCGGGGTTCTTATCCCCGCAACAACGTCTTCTCCCTGGGCATTCATAAGGTACTCACCGTAGAATATGTTCTCACCGTTTGAAGGATTTCTGGTAAAACAAACCCCAGTACCCGAAGCATCGCCCATATTACCGAACACCATTGCCTGAACGTTCACAGCCGTTCCAACAAGACCTGTTATGCTGTTAATCTGCCTGTAGCGTATAGCCCTTGCGTTGTTCCAGGAACCGAACACGGCATCGATCGAGAGCTTCAACTGATCCCAGGGGTTCTCGGGAAAAGGTTTTCCTATATTCCTATCGTATATCCTCTTGAATTCGGCTACTACTTGCTTAAGATCATCAGTGGAAAGATCAGTATCGAGTTCTACACCCTTGCTGCTTTTAACATCATCAAGCACCTCCTCGAAGGTATGACGAGGAATTCCCATGACCACATCACCGAACATCTGTATGAATCTTCTGTATGCATCCCAGACGAATCTGGGATTACCGGTTTTGCTTATCAGAGATTTGATGGAGTTTTCATTAAGACCGAGGTTCAATACGGTATCCATCATTCCGGGCATGGAGACAGCCGCACCGCTCCTTACAGAAACCAGAAGAGGTTCTTCACCCGTGCCGAATTCCTTACCCTCGACCGACTCAAGCAGGGTAAGCTTTTCCCTAACCTGCTCTTCAAGGCCCTCGGGCCACGTTCCTTCAAGACCGTCCGTGTAATAACCGGAACACGCCTCTGTGGTTAATGTAAATCCCGGAGGTACCGGAAGACCGAGTTTGGTCATTTCAGCCAGGTTGGCGCCCTTGCCGCCCAGTAGTTCCTTCTGTGTTCGGTTACCCTCTGTTTCATTGCCTCCAAAGAAATAGACATATTTATTTTGATTCTTTTAGAACCTTTCTTCTGAAATAGTAGAAATTTGCGAATTTGTAATATAAGGAAAAAGCTGACGTTAAGTATACTACCAGCACTCTTCATCAAAGACATCCAAGATCAATGGAAGATTCCAGCAAATAACTCTTTAATACTCAAGCATCTCCAGAACCGTTCTCCTTGAAGTACGTTTTATAAATGAATATGGTAGCCATATATACGCGTAAAGGTTAGATAGTTAAGCCCGACTTTATCGTTGTATATTCCTACATCCACATCACTTTGAAAGAGGATTATGCAGATTCTTTTGAGCGCGATAATTTTTCTGAGCAGCCATGGTGCGCTGGACAGCTATCATCTGTATATAGATCAATTCTATCTTGACAGTCTCTACGCTGATTCTCTTACTGACCTTCAGTTTCCGGCTTTTGTTGAAACCCCTGCAGGGGCCTGCAGTTGCTCGGCCGGTTTCAGAGGTGGAACATCCCTCCATTGTCCCAAGAAAAGCTGGAAGATTGAACTATCAGATCCTGTAATGCTGAACGCGTCGCACATACTTCTTGATGCCCACTACAGAGACAAATCCCTGATGCGTAACGTTCTGGGTCTTATGCTGTCGGAAAAACTGGGCTTCCCTGTCCCCCTTACGGAGTATGTTGAGTTCTATATAAATGACATTTATTATGGCGTTTACGTTCAGGTTGAAAGAATTGATGAATACTTCTACAACAGGAACAACCTTGGTTACGGTCCCCTCTTCAAATCGGTATCTCATCTCGGCAGATTCGTCTGGCAGCCCTGTGATACACTTGGTACATCCGGTTTTGATGCCGAGCGGGGCAGCGATGAGTATCTTCCCCTTGTAAGAAGTCTTATAGATAAAGTGAATCTCCGCTCACCCCTGTCGTTCAATATTGAGGATTTCATCTCCAATGCCGCCATCAGCCTTGCCATAAGAGACGAGGATGCAATCATTAAGAACTTCTATCTGCACCTTACTCCGAATGCTATCTGGAGATACTACCCATGGGACAGGGACGCTTCTTTCGGTAATATATGGAACGGTGAATACGAACCTGGATGGATTGAAGATACATCGATGTACTGTTTTACCATATCACCATTGCTGACTGCTCTTTTTCTGGATGACTGGAATCGAACCATGTTCGAGGACTACATGCTTCAGATCGCTGCGATCATGGCGAATGACCTTCCAGCTGTTATTGACTCCATTTACCTTGAAATAAGGGAAAGTGTATACGCTGACACAATGAAACAGGGAACGAACGCGGATTTTGATGAAGCAGTTGCAATTCTTCGCAGTTCCATGATCGAAAGAGCTGATTTCCTGCCGAAGATAGCGGAAGCACCCACTCCGCTGGAAGTAGAATCTATGACCCTTTCGCAGTGGGACTTCCAGCCCGGGAGTAATACCGATTCTGTAACGATAACAGTCGAATTTGAACAGACTCCAGACAATGCCGGGGCGAACTGGTGGAGTGACGGGTCTGATGTACACTATAGCAGTCTGACCCCGGTTGGTACATCAGGCTGTGTGTGGAGCGGAACCATCGCTTTTCCGCCCGATGAAGATCATATCAAATTCGTTATTGTCTATTTTGTCGAAACACAGGAGGATCAGGCGATATTCTACTACCCGTTCTACAGTTTCCCTACATCACCTGCGCGCAGGGTCTGCGCGCCAACGGCAAGAAGGAGTGAATACCCTGCTCATCACGAGGATCTGGAAATACTCGATCCTATCAGATACACCTCCTTCCTCTGGTCAATTCCAATTGTGAACACATCCTCAATCCTACAGGACATTTCCTTCTACGGATTTCAAACAGGTGATCCACCGGCACGACTCTTCGCTCCGGATGGAGCATCCATCCCCCCCGGAGATACACTGTACCTTACCAACAACGAAGAACTCCTGAGCTGTATGCTTCCCGGTGAAAACATATTCGGGAATCTCGTTGTGGATTCTCCCGCCGGGACCGAACTCAGAATACTTGACCCATCATGGGCAACGGCAGCAACCATGACTCTGGGAGAAGAAGTGCATTCCGGAGAATCGAATGTGCCGGTTATACTGTCGGAGATCTGCTACAGCGGAGTGTCAGGGGATTGGATAGAATTATTCAATCCGGGAATAAACAGAGCAGATATTTCCGGATTTCTTATTCTCGATGGGCAGAACCACATCTCCATACTTCCGGAAGGTCTGATAATCAATCCCAAGGACTACCTGGTAATCTGTGAATTTTATGATTCGTTCAGCTCGGTTTACGAACAGGATATAGATGTAATTCAGGGCATCAATTTCGGACTGAACAATGAAATGGATGGAGTATCTCTTCTCGATGAAGATGAGCCTGTTTTTTCGGTAATGTATAACAATGCAACCTGGCCCATATCAGATGACTGCGTGCTTTCACTTATTTCACCCGGATTGCCCCTTGCCGTCGCGTCGAGCTGGGAGGGAGTTGAGCTGCCGGGTACTCCGGGAGCTCCAAATCCCGGATGGCCAACCATCTTAATTAATCCACTGATTGAATCGCTGTGGCCAAATCCGGTTTTATCTTCATTTTCTCTTGATTACATTATTCCGAATGTACCGGGAGAAGTACTTGTTTACGACATTTCAGGAAGACTTGTCATGCAGCCACAGCTGCTTGACAGTTTTGAGGGCAGTTATTCATGTGATCTTCCCGAATCACTGAGACCGGGTGTATATTTCGCTGTAATCCGATCCGCTGGAGGTCTGACGTCCAGGAAATTCATTCTTCTGCGATAAGCCGACTTTATAAAGACAGGATATGTATTTCATGGTCAGTTATAGTTATACTTCAAGGTTGATTAACCTGATCGCGTAATTGGAAGGGAAAAATGAAGCAAACCGGTATTCGTATTCTGCTGATAGCATTTCTTATAGCCTCTGGTGCACTGGCAGATGTCGATGTTGAGAATGAGAGGGCGGAAAACTTCACACTGTCCGCTTACGCCAGAATAAGGTTCAGTCAATTCGGCGGAGCACTTGTAATGCCTGACAGGTCCTTCGGTATTGAATCTGCAGGTCTTACAGCTGATTTTGATATAACGGACAACACTGAAGGACAGCTCCAGCTGGAGATAAGACCTGATGAGATTTATCTGAAAGACTGTTACATACTGTGGGACCCCCTTGACCTGATAGGGCTTCAGGTTGGTCGGTTCAAAAAACCCTTCTGCCTCAATACTTTAACAAGCACATGGAACCTTCAGGCAATTGACCATTCCATTACACACAGGGAACTCAGTAATCTTCTATATTCTGACAGAGATATAGGTTCCGTGCTTATTCTGGATCCCGAATCGGAATTCTTACCCGTTTGTACATTCGGTATTTTCAACGGCTCTCCCGATGCCATGAACCAGGACAATGAAATCCAGTACGTGGGCCGAGCTGAGTTTGAACTGCCGTACGATATCATTGTTGGTGCTGATCTCACATCACTCCGGTTCGGCGAGGAGGATGAATTTTCTGTTGAAGGTTACACCTGTTCTGCAAGACAGAAAGCCATGGGGGGAGACCTCCAGTTTGAAACCGAGCTTGGAAGAGATTTTTCACTGCTAATGAGGGGTGAATTCGTAAGGGGAGACAACTGGTCAGCTGCGGACGTGATTAGTGGAGATGACCCCCCGGAATTCCAGACATGGTGGTTTACAGGCGGAATCACATGGAAAACCTACAAACCCTCTCTTACAAGTATTTCAGCATCCTTCAGTATGGCATCATGGAAACCGGACAGATCAATGGACTCCAGGGAAGACGAACTGGCCTTTACTGTTAGCATTGATACAGGTACCCCCGTAACAGTCAGAGCTGCAATGGTGAATCACCGTCCTCATGATATCATTTTTGAGGAAAACCGCACCGATTACATCCTTGAGGTAGCTCTGGATCTGTAATGACAAAGGACGACGCTCCACGACTGCATTTTCACAGGTACGAATTCAAATACTTGATTTCCGGAAAGACTCTGTCGGGAATACTCCGGGAAATTGAGCTGCGCCTCGATCGAGATATTCATTCTGATGCGACCGGCAGCTATTTCGTAAGAAGCCACTACTTTGACACTGACACTTTCGATCTTTACTACGAAAAACTCGCAGGATTGCTGAAGCGGTACAAGTTCCGCCTGAGAAGCTATTCTTCCGAGCCGCTTTACGCAGGCCCGCTCTTTCTGGAACTCAAGGGCAGGAATGACAATCTGGTTTACAAGCACAGGCTTCCACTTGATCCCGGGGCAGTTGAGAGTGTCATGATGAATGGAACGAAGCATTTTGCTGAACTGCTGCTGGATTCCCAGGTCGAAAGCGGCACCGGGATCAAGTGGAAGCCTGTGCTT
>JAUVUL010000254.1 GCA_030600975.1 Candidatus Aegiribacteria sp. | reverse complement strand
CATCCTGGTTCCAGGAAAAGGTCGCCTGTGAGGCAGCAGGGCTGGGATAGACGGCAAATTCATCAGGCGGCTGGGGATCTCCAACGTCAGGGGGCATCATGTTAAAGTACACACCCTCACCGTCTGAAGACAGGTAGAAAGTCCCGTCCAGATCGTTCCTGTAAATAGTAATTCCTCTACCCTCGAGCCTGTTCAATACCTCGGTGTGTGGATGTCCGTAGGGGTTTCCCGCACCCAGACAGATGGCGGCAATTGAAGGGTTCACCGCAGAAAGCCACTGCGTACAGGTTGAGGTTCCAGAACCGTGGTGTCCAACCTTCAGTACGTCTGCGGAAATATCCTCAATCTCTCCTGTGGAAAGGGCTGCCAGGATTACATCCTCACCGCCGTTCGTTTCCAGGTCTCCGGTGAACAGAAAAGATACATTTTCATAGGTAAGCCGAATTACGATAGACGCGTTATTGGCATTGGAAGGTGAGAGGGGGTCAACGGGATGAAGAACTGCCACCGTAAGCTCCGGACCCCAGTCCAGATAATCTCCCCTGCGGGGAGTAACGTAATCAGAGCCGTTATTCCATATAGCCTGAAGGTAAGCCTCATAGGTCCAGCTAGCCCCGTAGGGCCAGCCTGAATCGTAAGCGGTTACAACGGGAAGGCTCTCGTAGACCGATATCATCCCTCCTATATGATCGGCATGTGGATGCGTTCCCACAGCTCCATCAAGGTAATTGATGCCCAGGCTGTCCAGCAGAGGAAGAACCCTTTCCTCACCGCAATCCCAGTGCGGTGGATAGCCACTGTACATTCCAGCGTCAATAATGAAATTCCTGCCTCCGGGAGTACATACCAGCATGGCATCCCCCGAATACTCCGCATGGGTTGGATCGATGAAGTAGACGATAAGGGGGTCCTCCGCATAAAGAGAACCCGCCACAAAGGCGAGAATCACTACCGTGAATGTTTTCAAGAATTTCTTCCTGTTCGATCTACTCTACAAATGCTTTGATGAAAGCCCAGCTGTTCTGAGCAAACGAGTTCTCGTAAACGCTGTTCTGGGCGCCCGGTGTTCCCATATCTCCGTTGCCGAAGACCAGCTGTGCAAGATCCCATGTTGAGGCGTGGTTGGAAGACCATCCGGGATTAATCCTCTCGCAGGAGAAACCAGCCTGAATGGGCCAGCTGCTGTCGTATGCGATCTCATCAACCAGGACTCTGGAGCTGCTGAATATTTTAATGCTGCCGGATTCATAAATGGTGAAATTGCTGTACACAAAATTGGTTTGAAGGCCACCGTTAAGGGATTCGTCTCCGCATGCTCCGAGGACATAGTAACCGCCGGGAGGAAGCAGGTATGTAGCAAGTTGTATTTCCTGACCGTAGTTGTTCTCTATCACCCAGTCTGACAGGTTGATCCAGTCATCAGTGTTGTTGTAAAGCTCTATCCATTCACCGTCTTCTTCGGTAAATGAACTGATCGGGTGTGGCATAAATTCGTTCAGGACAACACTGTTCGATGAAAAAACACCTCCATCTATGTGCACAGGTGTCTGAGCAAAAATCATCAGAAAGATAAGAATCAAAGGATACCTCCTATCGAGAATGCCTTGTTAAGAACACACAAAGGCAAACTTCAACATCTTTCATAGAGGGTTATGTACTGATTGTCAACTCCCTGATAACCTCAGGAAAAAGCGAGGGCGCGGAATTCCGCGCCCTCACGCAATGGTGAACTCAGCACCGAGAACCTAGAATACGGTCTTGATGGATCCCCATGTTGACCGTTGAAGAGAAACCAGGTCACCTTCAAGGATAATCAGGAAGCCCTGTGGATAGTTTGCGCTGCCGTTGGTAACCGGAGCGTAGGAGACGCCGTTATCCGTACTCTGAATACCGTTTCCGGTATCCCCGGTTCCCATGATCACAACAGGTGGAGCCCATGGGCCCGAAGAGAGGGATCCATCAAGCTGATAGGCAATCCAGTAGGTTCCTTCTCCAAGAACCCAGGGTGTTGCAGGATTAGCCGTGACGGCCATAATGGGTCTATTGCTGGCTGTTCCGGAACCTGACACGTTAACACGGTAGATACCGCTCCAAACGGCGCTTGAGAATACATTTGTAGTAAGATCACCGTATACGAGGGTTCCTGTTGGAGGATTATCGTCGTAGCAGGCAAGATAGAGAGCATCGATAGTGGGGGTTGTTGAGGAACCGGTCTGGTATCCTCCAACTGTAATACCGGTGATACTCCAGGTTTCACCCGAGGGAACTACGAAGTCATCGGCAACAATGTTATCATAACCTTCCTGACATCCCCATCCATAAGTGCCTGGTGACCATTCAAGTATCGACTCGTCAGCGCCGCCGAAACCTGTACCTGCGCTGTTGAACCATGGGCCGGTGTTGAACAGCTCAGCGAGAGGTCCATCCCATATGGGACCGATTGTTCCGGTGATGTCGGCACTGGATGGAACCACTACCCTATCGTTTTCATATGCATTGTTCGCAAACGCAAATGAAACAAGAAACACTGCAGAGAGAATTAGTAACTTCATCTTTGCTCCTTTCATGAGCTAGAACACTGTTCAATATTCAAGAATAACAATAAAATGCTTTATCACAAACACATAAAGCTACACACCAGCATATTTTATAGAGGTTTATGTTCTAATTGTCAACTACCTGATAACCTTCAAAAAAAACGGAACTTACAATCCGTACACAAGAGACAGGCCTCCGATCGCTATAACGGCGCAGATTATTTTCAGAGGAAGCCCTGCTTTCATGAAATCCTTGAATCTGTAACCGCCGGGACCGTAAACCATCAGGTTGGTCTGATATCCTATCGGTGTAATGAAGTTCGCCGCAGCACCGTAGGCGACCGCCAGATAGAATGGTGTTGCGTCTCCCCCAATGGCTGCTGCAGCCGAGGCTGCGAATGGAAATACAATTGATGCCGCAGCGGCTGTAGTGATAAAATCCGCCAGAAGGTTGGTAACAATGTAGACTGCTGCCAGAATACCCACAGTGCCCAGGGGCTGAAAAGCACGGACAACGGTATCGGAGAAAAGCGCCCCGAGACCGGTGATTTCAACGGCCTTTCCAACTGCAAGTGCGAATGCCGCGATCACGAGCAGGTTCATGTTCAGGCTCCGCTTCAGCTCCGGAAGAGAAATCATACCGGATATCAGAAATACGGCCAGAAGAGCCAGTAGAGATTTGAACAGGGGAACCAGACCCAGTATCGAGAGGAGTATGCATGAAAAACTTGCAGCAAGGATAAATACGGATTTCTTCAGGTTTATGTTGTGGATCTCCTTTATCATGGAGATGACGTAAAGGTCGTCCGACCCGGCAACCCTCTTCCCGAAATCCGCTCCGGCCACCAGCAGAAGCAGATCACCTGAACGCAGTCTGATCTCTCCAATCTTTCCACCCAGCTTCTCCCCCTGCCTGTGGACGGCAAGTATTGCAGCATTGTAGCGTCCACGGAAATCGGTATTCCGGACCATCATTCCCTCAAGGGTGGATCTTGAGGAGACAACAACCTCTATAACTTCAAGCTTCTCGTGATCCGGCAGCTCGAAACCTGCCGTAGGCTTAAGTCCCTTGTACTTACCAGCCAGGTCGGCCACCGCGGATGTGACGCCTGCCAGCACCAGTTCATCTCCGGCTTGGAGTTTCTCAGAAGGGGAGACGGGGGCGATAGCCCTCTCCTCCCTGATTATCTCCACCAGGAAAAGCCCTTTGATATTCCTGAGCTGTGCCTCATCAACGGTTTTCCCTGCAAGGGATGACCCGTGCTGGAGAATAAGGTTGGTCACGTACTCCCTTGGGCTCTCAGCAAAACTCTCCGCAGGATTCTTCCTCGCGGGCAGAAGCCTCCAGGCGAAGAGAACTATGTACAGCATTCCTCCCGAAAGGAGCATCAGCCCCACCGGCGCGAATGCCAGAATGGACAACTCCCCAAGACCGCTTCCAACAACAAGACTGTTCACTATCATGTTTGTGGAGGTTCCAATAAGGGTTACCATACCGCCAAGTATGGCAGCCCAGGATAGTGGTATAAGCAGCTTTGAGACCGGAATACCGTGTTTTTTTCCCCAGTCACCAACAAATGGAATCATCATTGCCACGATGGGCGTGTTGTTCA
>JAUVUL010000232.1 GCA_030600975.1 Candidatus Aegiribacteria sp. | reverse complement strand
TAATCCGCAAATCTCACCAGCATTTTACTGCAGCGACGTATACAGCAGCGTCTACTTCGTTTTACTCGCACATCCGTCCTCGACGTACTGTAGAAGTACGCCTGCGGAGTCTGCACTCGCAAGCCTAGTATCCACAACTGTCTACGACGCTTCGAAACAAAAGCTGGTGAAATATGCGGATTAAAACATTCACTGCAAATGTCATCTCATTTATGGCTTCTTTGAACGGGTCAGGTCGGACGGACAACAGAAATGTCAATTAATGAAGAGGTCGTCCTGGGAACTGATCTCAGGATAGAGAAAAAATCCAGTTTCCTATTGCCTGAGCTGTTATGTTCCAGGTAAAGAATAAGGAGACAATAAGATGATCATAGATAACATTGAGAATAATTTTCTCAATTACAGATTTCCTGAGGAAGAAGGGTTCCTTTATGGATTCAATCTGTATGCACTGATAAACGGAAATGATGTCCTGCTGATAGATTCAGCATTCCGCAGCCAGGCGAGACAAGTTAATAAGGACCTTACATCAAAAGGACTCAGACTCACCCATGTACTCTTAACGCACTTCCATCCCGATCATGTGGCTGGGCTTATTGCTCTTGATGCAGAGATAACGGTGCTTGGAAGCCCCGAGTACAAAAAGACTCTCACAAAAGACATACCGCAGATAGTTACAAAAGTATCCTTTTCTGATGGATTCCAATTCGGTGATTTCAATCTTGCATTCACTCCTGCGCCCGGGCACTCTGCGTGCAGCATACTCATCGATATCAACGGGAAATACCTCCATGCAGGCGATAACCTTATGAGTCGTTACGACGGGAAAGCCATTCTGCCCTGGGTTGAATTCCACGAGCTTGCCAATCATATTTCGTCACTGGAAATGCTGAAAGAAATGAACAGGGACAGAATTATCCTTGGACATGGTCCTGAGCTCTTCGGGAGAAAAGAAGTCAGTCAGGCCATAGATGACAGATTGAGTTATTTAAAAGCTGTTTTTGACACTGCCGGGAAATGCTCTCACAAGGAAGCAATCGCTGGCTGTTCATGCGATTTTGCAGGCAATGAGTTTTTTCAACAACTGATAGCAGAATCAGTTAACTGAACTCAACTCACCCGGATTCATCCACGGTATTGTGTATAGTCCGTATTATGCATTCATCCATAAATTTTATTATTACAAAAGCAAAAATTTCTTTGAAACAGTACTATCTCCAGTTTGAACCTGCAAAAAATAGATACCTGAAATGAAGTATCTAACATCGATATTAACAGTAGCATCAAATGGAATAATATTCAGCTCTTTTAACTTTTTACCGGAAATATCAAAGATTGAAATACTAATAGCAGAATTAACAACTTCAAGGAAATTAACATTTACTTCTTTCATCAGAGAATTGTAATGTACCGTGAAACCGCTTACTCCTGAATCCGTCTCTTCTTCTTCTACTACGAAAGTCCCATTGGTTAAGACAATATGATGAACAGATAACGGAGATAGATTAAAATCAAATTGATTGCTTGTAAATGAAAAACCGGTTCCATTATGTATTAATGTACTATACCTGTCAAAATACCAGGTTTCAGCTGTATTGTATTGATAATTACCAGTGATTTGAAAATTACCATTAATGATGCTGTCATAATTTTTATTCAGAACAATGATATGAAGACATGTTGGATCATTGTCATCAACAGTAACATATATTGAAGTATTTAACGTATCATTCATTGTCGCTAACACTTGTGTAGTTCCAAAGCATTTGAATTTCCATCATAGTTTCTATAAATATTGTATGCAGTAGCAATATATTCTTCGCTTGATCCCCATTTTGAAGCAAAATAAACTCCATATTTGCCAAATATTCCTAATGCTTCAACCTGTGCTATTCCTCCTGAAATATGGTTTGAAGCTCCGTAATCATATTCAGTTATTGATAATTTCGTGCCGGGGTAGTATTCCTCAATAGAATTATTAAGATAGTGAAGAAGCACTACCGGACTGAAATACTGACCAATCCAACTATCTTCAACATAAGTTGAATCCCACAAGGTGCGGGGCACCTGCATTCTTGTTTCAGAAACAGTCTGTGAAGTATCTCCGCTATAGACCCCTTCTGGCTCCGGATACCAATGAACATCAAGAACATCTAAAAGTCTATAACCTGCTGAATCAGAAGCCTGGCGCATTAAATCCAGATAAGCATCTGTGAACCTATCATACGTTCCGCTGTAATCAGCCCAGTCAGACGCACCCTGCAAATCTAAAAATGCGGAAAAACCATATAAATCCGGTCCAAAAACTTCAGCGAATGAATCCATTTCTTTAACTGTTGCCGCCAAATCGATCGATTTAGACATTAATTCCGCAATAGTCAGAGTATCAGAATGGAGCCTTGGATGAGTATAAACCCACAATGCAGGTTCATTGTCCATTATATAGCCTTTAACACCGGTTGCAGTATTTGCTGTTCCATAAGCATTAATTATGAAATTCAACAATTCATCAATATAAAGTACATTGTCTGTGGTATCAGGCATTAATACAAATGGTGAACCTTTTCTATTAATCACTTCTACCCATCTGGAAGATGGAGCAGTTTCCGATACTTCAACAGTACCGTATTTATCGCGAGCAGCATAGCCGGCCATAGGTAGTGTAAGCAGAGTATAATTATCCTGGCTTAATGATGTGTTGTGAAAAGTCGTTAATGATATCCCTGGTACATCATAATCACTGGAAGGAACTCCCAGAATCCATGGTATATAGTTATCACTGGAATGATAATAATCAACTCCGGCATTTGAAGCATTGTTTTCCCAATTAAAACCCGTGAGCCTATTTCCACCCATTCTTCTGGCTGTTGAAAAATCTGTAACTGCCGGCATATTAACGCCATAGATATATGAACTTATTTGTCCTATTACCTGGTTAGTATTAATATGATAATCCACATTAATTTGCGCCTGAAGAGAGGAATATACGAATAGCAAATTTAGTACGATTAAATGAGTGCATATTTTCATCTTTATCATCCTGGAAATATACGTTTAACATATTCTCAAATAATTTATTAATATAAGTTCATACCAGGCTGAATTATTGCCGTCAAGTATAGAAAGTGAATTATGTATGCAGAAGCTTTCTGTGGTGCATGAAGTGCAACCCGAACATCTTCGGAACACTCCACACCCAATGAGGGTGTGAAAGAGGCCTGAAGAGTTCTTCCTTGAGGAAGATACCCCTTTCCCCTGTGTTTTCCGGAACATGGTGAAATATGATCCATGGACACTCACAGGGGAATTGTAATCCTATTGCCTACTTACGGTTGAATATTACGTAGATGCAGGGTTCCACAACAAGCGTCAGCACGGTGGCTACGAACAGTCCACCTATAATCGTTATTGCCATAGGCGCCCATGTCTCTGCCCCCTCACCGATACCAAGAGCAAGCGGGAACATTGCCAGTACGGTTGTTGCCGCGGTCATGATAATAGGCCTCATTCTGGTAGTGGAAGCTTCGACTATCGCTGTCTTGATCTCCTTACCGGATCTCCGCAGCTGATTTGCGTAATCCACCATTACAATACCATTGTTAACCACTATTCCGGCAAGCATCAGCATTCCTATGATTGCCATGACCGACAGGGATGTTGAGGTTACGAATAATCCCAGTACCACCCCGATGAAGGCAAGGGGCAATGTGAAAATAATTATGAAGGGTTCAAGGAATGACTCGAACTGTCCGGCCATAACCATATAGACAAGGGCTGCGGCAACCATGATAGCGATTCCGAGGTACATGAAGGTTTCCTTCTGATCCTCCATCTCTCCACCCATCTCGTATCTGAAGCCGCTGGTATCTATCTCTCTCAACAAAGCCGTGACATCCGATGATACTTCACCGAGAGACCTTCCTGACACATCGCAGGAAATTGTGACCATTCGTGCCTGGTTCTTTCTTGAAATTGTATTCGATACTACTCTCTGATCAAGGTACCCCATGGATATCAATGGTCTTCCCAGAACAGATGCGTATTCCAGGTCCTCTCTTGAATCTCTGAGGTTCTCGGGATACCTGACGAAGATGTTGTACTCATCATCACCTTCGCGGTATATGCTGGCCCGGGATCCCAGAAAACCGTACCTGACATCCATTGCAAGCTGGGATTGTGTCATGCCCAGAAGCGAAAGCCTTACAGGATCAGGGATGAAAGAGTATTCCGGTATCAATTCCTGCATTGATGTTCTGGCATCTTTTACACCCTCTATCTGCGACAAGGCAACCCTTATCTCAGATAGAGGGTGTAAAAGATGCCAGAACATCAATGCAGGAATTGATACCGGAATACTCTTTCATCCCTGATCCTG
>JAUVUL010000355.1 GCA_030600975.1 Candidatus Aegiribacteria sp. | reverse complement strand
CAGGTATTCCATGTCATTCCTGTTAAGGACCGTCGTTGCGGGAAACTGATCCCTGAACCCAGCGCGAATGGCAGTTACTGAAATTACCATACCGGACGGAACGGGCACGGAAGTCAGTAAGATCCTGCCGGAGGACGGTATCGCTCCCTCCCATCTCTCGTATCCGATTGCCCTGACTTCCACTGAATCCGCTCCCTCGGGCAATGATACTTCTCCCATCGCGTCAGAAATGCCGATGAGTGTATTGTCTGTACAGATGGAGGCTCCAATTACAGGACGGCCGGAATAATCGGTTATGGAAAGGTCAGTCTGTGACAGGGTAACCAGGAGTAAAAGCACCTGTATCATGAAAAAACCTCCTGCAGCTTACAAAGCCGCGGAGGCTGAGCCCGAAACTTTATCCCTTAAGCGGGGACTCTGTTCCAGGCCGCGGTGCAATATCCTGACTTCCGGATCATCCCTCTCCCCGCCTTCCCACCTTACGGCAGTGACATTAATGGGGTTTGGTTCCCGGTTACAGTGGCGCTACCGTGGCGGATTTACACCGCCTTCCTGCACCCCGCGACCAATATTTCAATGAAATATATAATGATTTATCGGTGAAAGAGCAACGGAATTGCAGTATCAGAAATCGAAGATGATACTGCAGCAGGTTATCTCACCTTCGGCTTTCGCAAGCTCGGATATATCAATAGAAATCATGTTGATGCCTTCATTGATGAGCTTTCTCCTGGTTTTTGGAAATTCAGTCGAGTAGACTGTTGTATTCTCAAGAAAGAGTGCGTTTGCCCCGTAGGGTTCAGAAGGATGAACCGTTATAAAGTGTTCGATATCGCTGAAATCGTCAGGGCTTACCCAGGTTGGGTTCAGGAGAAGTGTATTCTCAGCCACCAGGGATACCGCCGATTTAAGGTGAAGACAGCCTTCCACCGGTAAACTGATAACTTCGTAGTCGAGGGGTTTTACTATTTCCCGCAGCAGGGCGATTCCCACTGCACTGCTTCTGCATGATTTCCCAACGTACAGAGTCCTGCCGAGTTGTAGTACATCTCCCCCGTCAAGGGTTCCTGTGGGTTTGATATACTCCAGATCCCTGTATATGTGCAGTGCTTCGGCAACCGCTTGTGTTTCAGCTCGCCGTGAAGCGACTCCGGGATTAGTGATGACAGCTATCTCATCAAGAACGATAGCTGTGTCTTCAATAAATACTGAATCCGGAAGATTATCTGCTTTTATCATATGTGTTTTATACTCAAGGTCCCTGAGGGTATCAGCGTAGTTTCTGTGCTGATCCATTGCAATATCGTAATCTATGGGTTTCCTGGTGATATTTGTGATTTCACAATCACTGATATTGGAGCTGACTTCCCTCATCAGAGCAATTTTCATAGCGGCTCGGCTTCCCATATTTAGATGATTATTTAACTTAACACCTGAAACAGAGGTTGTCTAGCAGTTATTTCCAGAAATCCTTCGAAAAAGTCCGTCCCGATGAGATGGCCAGAGCCTCTCCGATGGAATGGTCCATGTTGTTATACCAGAATGAACCGCACCTGCCGGTAAGGTCAAGACCCTCGGGCAGAACCAGCGAGGATAGTCGTTTTCTGTAATCAAGGTCGTACAGAGGGTAGGTTTCAGGAATTATCCGCCAGTCCATGAAAACGATATCGGAAGCTCTCAGGGCCTCCACCCTTTCCAGCTCATCTATCAGCCTGTCTTTCAGGCTTTCGGGATCATACCTCTCTTTCTGATTGTTCAGGGTTATCTCAACGATAAGGCTGTCTGCCATCGAAGGAACCGTATCGGCTCTGAAATTTCTGGGAACGGTCAGCCTGCTGAAGAGGGTGTCCTTCTGGCTGAAGTAACACCACTGATAATGATTTTCCTGCTGTTTCGACAGGGCAATGTTCCATAAAAGAGTATCCATGAATCTGAAACCAGCATCCGGAAAGAGTATGGATACCGGAGGCGACCAGTACACATGATCGGCAGGGATGACCCCCATCTCAGCGGTTTTCACTCCTGAAACCTTTCCGCCTGAGGTTTCAACGCCCAGGGCTCGGCAGCCATACATTATTCTGCCGCCATTCTTCTGAATCCTCTCGGCCTGTTTGTCGCAGAAGGTCTGAATTCCGCCATATGACGGGTAATAGAAGTTCGTTGATACCGGTGTTGGGATCAGGATGCTCTTGAGCAGGGAAAAGAGATCATCTGCTTTTACGTTCTTATCGATAACAGCCCGGTTCACTCCCGCTTCAGCCCAGTCGACGTGCAGTTCCCTGGCACTGCGCCCGGTGAATTTTTCCGTATAGTCCTTGAAGAAATAATTGTATATATTCTTGCCGTACTTTGATATAACATAGTCAGCAAACGTAGAAAGTTCCCCTTTCGCTTTCCGGTGGAAGAGGTCGAGAAAACTCCTGAAAAGGACAGGAAAGGGAAGCCCCGACACCGATTTCATCGTCAGGGGCCAGCTGCGGTATTTTCCCGCCATGTATACGTTACTTAACCTGCTTATGGTTATATGATCATCACCGAGTATATCAAGCAGATATTCACTGACTACGCTGTCGGACGTGTGAAACCGGTGGGGACCGATATCGAAGAGGAATCCGTCCCGTTCAAACGTTCTCGCCAGCCCCCCTGGACAATTCTCTTTCTCGAGTACAGTAACGGATACTCCGTCTCCGGATGCGGTCAGTCTTTCAGCGAGTGTCAGCCCGGAAACACCTGCTCCAGCTATTACTATCTTTTTGCCCACGATGAAATTCCTATTTTCAGTTTTGAATCGAGCCATAACAGTGGAATTGCCGCAATCATTATAAGGACTGCCATGAGCGTCCAGAGTATATGAACACTGAAACCCAATTCTACGATGTTCATATTCGCAATTACGAGGCCTTCTATTCCGACCATCGCGAATCCGGCTGTCCATCCGGATTCGCGATGGTCGGAATAGAAGGCCTCGTAAT
>JAUVUL010000163.1 GCA_030600975.1 Candidatus Aegiribacteria sp. | reverse complement strand
GCGGAAGACTGGAGCTGTTCAGATCACTGCTAAGGGCCAGATCTGCAGAAGCCCAGATATTCACAGTGGGATGTAACCTGGGGGGTGAACATCTCGGTGTCATGTTCGGGGGTTCCGGTGGAGTAGTACATCCGGGTGGAAAAATGATAAAGGGACGTGAAGTAATTGAAGGTGTCAGTGATTTTGAAATCGATTTGACGGATGTGGAAGAGATAAGAAGCCACATTAATTGCCTTGATGACCGCAGGCCGGAGGAATATGGTATGTTGAGCGGACGGGGAGGATATCAGTGACAGATGATTATGGCAGCAATCTTTTCAGAATGGCTATTGTACTTCTGGGTATCGTCGCCGCAGGTACTATTCTAAAAAGCGCTTCGGGGGTTTTTGTTCCCCTTACAGTCGCTTTCTTCCTTATGCTGCTTCTTCAGCCCGTGGCGAAGAGAACCGCAGGTATGGTGGATAAAATGCTGTCCCGGATAATGAGTAGATTTGGGAGGGAGCATATTAGTAAAGAGTCAAGGCTTTCTGTAGTATTCTCTGTGATTTTTGTAATAATTCTCTTCGTGGGCCTTTCCCTTGGAATATATTTGCTGCTGAGGGGACAGATAGCTCTTATTCTCAGCAAAAGCAACGAAATCATGAGCAATATTGTGGTGCCCATAAAGAGCTGGATGGTTTCCAGCGGGATCTTCGGAGATTCAGCAGCAGTGACCACTTACATAAATGGTCTGGCGGAATCGGCGATGAGTATAGCTCCCAGTGCTGCTAAACCTATCATTTCAGGTGTATTCACATTCGTAATGATACTCTTTCTTACCACTTTTCTCATGATCGGAAGAAGGCGGCTTGAAGAGAATCTGGAAAAGTATCTTAAATCAAAATACAAAAGGATAATCGCCATATCCGAGAAAATAGAATCCAATACACGTAAGTTCATATTAGTAAAGCTGGCTACCAGTTCTATAACCGGTATATCTATCGGTCTTGGTCTGTTGATATTTCTCAACCCCCAGGATGCTCTGATTTGGGGATCGATATGTTTCGTCATGAACTTCATCCCCATTTACGGCTCACTTATCGCCGGTGTGGGAGTTATTCTTTATACAATGGCCGTTTTCGAGCACGGTAGCTTTCTCGACGCATGGCCTGTGATAATCCTTGTGATGGTCGTAAACACTACCGTATCAAATGCAATAGAGCCCAAACTGATGCAGTTCAAACTCCCGATCGGTTCGGTTACCGTTCTTCTCGCGGTTATTGTATGGGCCTGGCTGTGGGGAGCATGGGGTATGATACTGGCGGTACCAATAACGATAATGATGAAGGTGATGCTTGAGGAGATTAGTGGCAAAGGATGGATAACCGCTTTAATGGAAACCTGATACGGTAGGGACAAAATGAGAATTGAAAAGATATTCGTTCTGTTTGTGCTTATATCCACAGTAACTGCAGGAGAGATGCTTATCGATTGGGAAATCTCTCTGATCGATCCTGCAGTCAGAGAAAGCACACTTGGTGAGTATTTCTCCTTACCAGGTGCAGTTAATACCGGGGTTCCCGGTGATCCGGCTCTTCCGGTATTCCCTGTTTCAGTACTCCTGCCATTCGGTGCAAGGGTGGAATCGGTAACCATCGTCCACTCGAGTGAGACAGTATTGCCCGGTTCGTACGATCTCAAACCTGTTCAGCATGGAGTTCCCATTTCCAACCCGGAATTTTATTCACCGACTCCCAGGAATGCTGTATCCTACAGTGAGCGTACGGATATTCCACTGGTTATTCCGGTATCCCAGGGCCAGCTCATGGGTTACAGTATCCTTAACATGAGAATATCTCCTCTTGCCTGGAATCCATCCACCGGTATAGCCGTTCTTACCGGCTCAATCTCAATGATAGTTCATTACCATTACGAAGATTTCGGGTGTATTCCTCGCGGCAGAGGGATCGAGGGACTCAGAGTATTGGAGAATGTTATAGGCAGTCAGGTTCTGAATCCTGAAGAGCTCAGCCTGAACAATATGCCGGCTGTGCCTGCAGATGATCTTCCATGGGGGGAATACCTTATTATCACAAGGGATTCTCTGGTTTCAGCCTTTGAACCCCTTGCGCAGTTCAAGACCATGAAAGGTATACCGGCGGCAATAGTGACCATGGAGTACATAGAATCGAACTATTCCGGTGTGGACGCAGCGCAGAAGCTCAGGTTCTTCCTGAGGGACATTTACAGCCAGACACCACCCACTTACATTCTCCTTGGCGGGGACACACCACTTGTGCCCCACAGGAACTGCTGGGCAACGGCCGAAGGTTATACGGCATACCCCGCAGCTGACATATACTTCCAGGACATGAACGACCCTGCGGTAGGTTCGGACCAGTGGGATGCCAACAACAACGGTGTATGGGGAGAACTCAGCGGTGACGTAATGGATTATCATCCGGATTACTTCATTGGAAGGGCTTCCATTGAGAACAGTCCGCAGGTAAACCTATTCGTAAACAAGGTCCTTGCCTACGAGATGCCTTTACCGACTGATGGGAGGGATACTGACCCGTGGTTCACATCCATGGGGTTTACTACAGGAATCCTCTGGAGCAGTCCGTACTGTCCGGGAAGCGCGGGCAAGGAAAAAGTCGATATACTTTATACTCCTGCACTCTGGCAGCCTGTGGTCAAGCACTACCAGAGCAACGGCACTCAGAGCTATACCGCGACTATGGAGATGCTCAACATGGGCATGCAGTTTGTAAACCATGCCGGACACGGCAGCCAGGGAAGCGTATCGATAGGAACCGGAAGCCTTGGAATCGGCGATTTCATGGGGCTCACCAACATTGCAGCTCATGGAAGAGTGTCCATCTGGAACACGATAGCCTGCTATTCCGGTTCATTCGATACAGGCACCTGTCTTGCGGAATCCTGGATCAGGTCGCCAGGGGGGGGTGGTTTCTGCATGATGAATTCCAGGTACGGTTGGGGAGAGCCCTCCGAACCAGGAGATAAATGGAGCGAACTCGTTGACCAGGAGTTCTTTGCAAATTTCTTTACTGAAGACCTCTACAACCTCGGTGTTGCCCATTCAATGGCCTGGGACGAGTTCATACCCCTGATACCCACTGATACCCATTACGACTGGATAGCCAAATCGATCACGCTTTTCGGCGACCCTGAACTCCCGATGTGGTCTGAACCCCCCGATGGACCGCTGCAGTTGAATGGTCCTGATACTCTTTCACCAGGATTGAACAGTATCACTGTTTCTGTGGAGGACAATTCCGGTCCTGTAGAGGATGCCAGAGTATGTTTCATACAGGGCGAATGGGATGATACAGTAATGTATGAAGTTGATTATACGGACGTCTCAGGGCAGGTTCAGATGGATATTACTGTAACCGACGACTACGATACCGCAGCATTAACGGTATGGAGCCGGAATCATATACTGCAGACTATAGAAATACCCGTATCGGGTACAGGTATATCCTCCCCTGATACTCCTTCAGGGTTACCCTTCATTTCCGAACCCTATCCAAATCCCGTGTTCAATTCGGTCACCTTCAATTGGGGTGCCTCTGAGGGGCCGGTTGAATTGAGAATCTTTGATTTTGCCGGAAGAACAGTGAAGGTAGTTGATTTGAATCCAGCTCAAACAGGAACGCTCATATGGAACTGTACAGATGAATATGGAAAGCGTGTCCCCGCAGGACTCTATTTCGCTAGGTTCATTGCCACAGGTACAGACCCGATAACCAGACAGCTGGTTGTTATCAATGATGAATAGGAAATCCATGATATCGAGGATTGCTGCCACTGCCTTGATCCTGATCATGTTTTCAGGATGCAGTGGAAACGGTTCTGAGAGCATTAATGAGATCTCAAAAAGAAGACAATGCAGAGCTAATCTGAATACTTTATGCACTGATCAGGCGAATTACTGTGACGCTTACGGTGAATGGGCGTCAGATATTGAACAGCTGAATCAATACGCGAGAAGAACGAGATCGCTTACATGTCCGGAAAGCGGTGAGGAGTACATTCTACAGGAATCAGACAGCGGTTACATGATAACCTGTCCGGCTGGACACGGATCGATAGAAACAGGAAGAAGAAGCTGGACAGGAGGGTACTGAAATGAAAGTTCTCTACAGGAACAACGGCAGAACGGTCATAAGATTCGATATGGGAGAGCAGTTCCCGGAGACCCTCGCTGACTGGTGCGAGAAGGAGAAAATCGAATCGGCTGCAATCGTAGCGGGTATAGGAATGCTTGAGAACATTGAGATAGGAAGGTATGACGGTAAGGAATACGTTACTGAGATGATACAACCATCTTCAGAAATACTGTCACTTCAGGGGAATGTATCCATGAAGGAGGGTAAGCCCTTCGTTCACCTTCATATGAGTCTTGCTGATGAAGATATGTCAGCCAGGGGCGGCCATCTTTTCAACGGGACCGTTTCAATGACCATAGAGCTTATAATGCTTGAACTCTCTTCGAAATTAATAAGGATACCGTCTGGGGGAACATTCTGGAGGCTGGATGTACCGCAGGATTAAGCAAATCCCTATTGACTTCTACCGTCATTATCGTAGTGTACCCCTACTTCAGAGGGGCTGTAGCTCAGTTGGTATGAGCACCTGACTGGCAGTCAGGGGGTCACGGGTTCGACTCCCGTCAGCTCCACCAGAAAGGCGGGGAGTTCTACTCTCCGCTTTTTCTCCTTTCAGGAGGGATAACCATCAGAGGGAGTTTTTCCATCACTTTTCATGAGGAGTTAGAGAATATGACTATATATTGATATGAATATGAAATAATATAAGTATAAGTACATGATTTAATGATTTCGTTGTGCCCCTTGCCGAACTCATTGATATTGTCTATCTTAACCGTTCTGCGGAGAGGCCGTCAGAATAACGCGATTAACACAACCGGAATCATGTTTACCGGTTAACACCAAAGAGTAACGGAGGAAAAAAATGACAAAGGCAGATATCGTATCGAGAATCTCAACACGCAGTAATATCGATCTGAATAAAAAGGATATTGCTTCCGTGGTCGACGGATTTCTTGATGAGATCAGAGAAGCCCTTTACAAGAACGAACATGTTGAGATCAGGCGTTTCGGTACATTCAAGGTTGTAGACCGCAAGAGGCGTATTGCAAGAAACCCTCACACAGGCGCTGCTGTTGAAGTTCCCAGAAGGAAAGTTCCTGTATTCAAACCTTCAAGACTCGTTAAGAATAAGGTTGCTCAATAAATGCCCAATGGGAAGAAGAAAAAGCGTAAAAAAATAGCCAAGCACAAGCTAAAGAAAAGACGTCGCGCAAATAGGCATAAGAAGAAAAATAAGTAATTGAAAATAGCTGTTCTTTCAGATACTCATATACCCACAAGGCTGGGGGCAATCCCCGGCCGGGTATATGAGATTTGTGCAGAATCCAACCTTATTCTACATTCAGGAGACATGGTTGACCTTAGCGTTATTATTGACCTT
>JAUVUL010000179.1 GCA_030600975.1 Candidatus Aegiribacteria sp. | reverse complement strand
TATCTCTGGGAATTCCTATATTCTCCAGATCATCCATGTAGTATCTGCTTGGAACCAGAACTACATCCACATTGCTGTAGAACCATGCAGCTGCAGTTCCTGCCCACTCCCCCATCTTGCCATCCTGGGCGATATGGTTCACATGCCTTGGATAATCCGTATGGTATATACCCGCAGCAGGGATTCCCAGTATCCTTGATATACCCAGCGCAGCGAATCCCACCGGACCCGGTGTGGATATGTACATCATACCAAACCCTTCATCCTCAACGAATCTGAGAACCTCAAGAAAAGGTGGAATGGAGAGGAGTTTTGAATGGTAATCCGGTACTGGAAACTCGCGGATGGGAGGGAAATTTACCACCCATCCAGGGAAGGAAAGAGGTCTGCTCTGCGAGGCTATCACCGCCATTTCTCTACCGCTGTCCATAGCCAGGCGGCTGCATTTCTGAATCGTTCTGGAAACACCGTTAAGATCATCTATTGTATCGGTGAACCAGACTCTTCTATCAGGATTTTTCATGCTTCCTGAGATATCCGGTGAAACTTCCGAAGCAATTCTTTCAACGGCCTCTCTCCCCTTTTTCCTGCTCAGATATGCCATAGGATATGGAATATTGAGAAGGATAACCGGGATAAGAGCGGTAAATGCTTCCAGGGCATCGAGAAGTCTTCCATCCGTGATCCTTTTGACCAGCAGTGAGGAGTAATGCTGGAATAACTTGTTACTGAGCCTGTTAAGAATTTCAAACGTTCGCTCGTCTATTCCTTCGGCTTCAAGCTCGGGACTTCCTGAACGGAGATTCAGATCCTTGCCTATTTCTATAAGCTGATCGGCGAATATCGTTTCAAAATCCGATTCCCCTGATTTTTTGGCTTTCTTGATAAGCTGGTGGAAAAGGAAATCCGCCTTATGCCATACTGTGGGTTCATCTGAAGATATGGATGGCCTGAAGAATCGATCTGCAGCCATAGTGGCTATTGCGGGTACCTTTTTAGCGGTAAGTCTGTCTCTGTAGAAGGAATACGCGATGGAGTAAACTGAGTAGGCGGAACGGATAGCGTTACCGTGTTCTCCCCTGGGCAGGCCTTCCCCATGGTTTATACGATTCAGATAATCTTCCAGGTTCGCTGCGCCATCAACTTCCGTATATGTCAGACCAATGAACCTGCCGCAGTGATCGTCGGAGCCTCCGGTGAAACCGGTGAAGCCAGGGTCGCTTTTTATCGATCTGACAATTGGAAGAACTGACTCATTCTCCAGTCTGGATCTTGTGCCGTTAAGAGATTCGATCAGTCCGATTCTCTGCACGATGTTTACGAATTCATCGTTTTTCAGATCGGTATCCGGGAAAAAGAAAGGGTGAGCAAGTGAATGGATTATACCGTCCTCCTCGAAGAAATCCATAAGGGAAGGGAATGAATCTCTCAAGGTGATTATTTCGTCATGCTGCTCCTGGGTGATGTTGAATGCCAGGATATGAACCGAAGTTCTGGTTCCGGGAAGGTATGTCCTTATTTCCTCACTTATAAAGGTTCCAGGCAGGTGAGATATGCTCAGTGCTCCTTCGATAGTGTTGATATCGGTAATAGTGACGAAGTCCATGCCCCGCTTACGGGCCAGATCGTATATAAGCTCAGGTGGAGTGAAGCTTTCAGGGGCTTTGAGTGATCGGAGAGCCCAGCGTCCGGATTCCTTCGAATACTTTGAATGAACGTGAAGATCACATGAAAGAGTAGTCATTCTACTTATACTATTTCCGCATTATCTGTTAACTGTTTCCATAACAATTCGATATTCAGTGTCTTTACCCAGCGTTTCAGGTATTCCATGTCTAATTCCCCATACTGTACTTCAAATACTCGAAGGGCATCTGTAAATTGTTTTTCACTTCCACCTGAAAGAACCGCCCATTTCAGTTTGGCTAGAATTGTGTCCTCCGGAGTTGAAACTTTCATTTCGATGTCGATGAATTTCTCACTGATTCTGCGAGAAAAACGTGACTTATCGAAAGGCTCATCCGTTAATATCCAGAAATCGACTTTATCTCCACTTGTTACGTCTATTAGATTAAACATTCTCTGGCAGTCAATTGCCTCAAGAATGCTTCCTTCATCAAGATAATAATCGGGTGGTGGGAATGATCCCACCAGTTTTTTTACTTCTGTTCCATCGATAGAAATAACCAGATCTATATCATGTGTAGACCGTGGCTCTCCCTGTAAGCTTGAAGCAATGGAACCAGTTATCATATATTGAATATCATTCTGATCAAGTGCTTGAATGACCAGTTTCAGTAGTTTCTGTTGTGACATTTTTCCAGACGCTCCAATAGCATTTCATTGAATTCTTCATTTTGAAGATTCGGAAATCTCTTGTGTAATCCATGAATAAAAAGTTGTCTGGTAAATTCAGACAATTCAAATGCCTTGAGCAATCTTTTTTCAGGAGTCATTTGACGAAGAACTTGAATATACTTTTTATGATTTGGCTTATTCTTAATATTTATGGAACTTCACCACCCCGAAAAACACTTCGTTACCGTCTACGCAATCCTGATTCTTCCAAGAATGAAAAATAGCGACATCAGTCTCGTTCCGTCAATGAAATATACACACCACATATTAAGCATGCATGGGGTCGGGCCTAACATTTAAACATTTCATCCGGTTTATTTGTTTATATTTTAATATTAGCCCCGATCCTAAATGTTTACCTTTCTATTGTAAGTATCCCCTGGGGGCCATCTCCGGCTGCAAGAGAATCTAGTATGACCTTTGATGTCCAGTCTGCAACGTAGACCATATCATCAATGAAATCAGTGATGTAGACCGTATCATCGATGCATGCAAGGCCGCATGTGCTTGCAGCGCCCGTATCCCATGTATCAGTTAGAACACCAGCTCCATTATAGAAATAGATGCTACCCGATGACCAGCCGTCGCCTACGGCATAACCTGACCCCGTCTCTACCGGAAACCCTGGTGATCCTCCGGTATTTACCTGAGAGAGAATCTGCATGCTGATCGGATCCACGATGGAAATAATTCCATCATTCGCATCGTAGATTGAGGTCATCGCATGTACGCGATCTGTTTCACTGAAATATCTCATGAAATTTACGTTATCAGGGGTATCTATGGAATCGACTAGATTTCCGGTGGATGCATCAAGCACTGTTATACCGCCTGTTACAGAAGGATCGGGATATGATGATCCATGTCCCACAAAAACCCGACTTCCTGTTGAAGCTATTGATGTGGGATTAGCCTTTATATCGATGATCGATACTGAGCCTCCCGAAGAGAGATCAACCTTCGCCACCTGAGCTGTTAACAGAAGTGTGACCCAGAGATAATTTCCATCCCAGGACATCTGGTACGGATTGCTGCCTGAGGGAAGATCGATATGGAACAGCTCTCCACCTGTAGAATTTACGTCAAAAACCTGAACAGTGCTTGAAGTTGAGTTCAGCACGGCTATCCTGTTATCTTCATATGATAAGATATCGTTTGGGATATCACCTGTAGTATAAGCGGTGGTAATCAGAGTATCGCTTTCGGGGAAGTAGAGATCAACTGTATAACTATTTCCGTTGAACCATGCGATCACCAGGCCGCCAGGAGTAGGATTCGTGGAGGGTTCCGCGGGTGAGTTGCATGATACTGCAACAAGACCTATAAGTAATGCGCAGGTAAGAGTTATGAGTCCGGGACGGTATCTTTTCATTTTTTTCCTTTCAGTTTCCATTCCATCTAATTCCAAAGTACAAAGTTCTAGGTTTTCCTGAGAACCCGCTGGTTTCCTGGTAGTCTTCATCCAAGAGATTCTCAACAGAGGTGTTCACAGAAAAGCTTCCCATGAATTCAGGAAGCAGATCAACACCCGCTGAGAAGATCGTGTAGGCAGGCATCCATGATGTTTCGCTGTAGTTCTTGAACCTTATGCCCATACCGCTTGCGGATACAGACCAGTGAATCCAGCTGGGAATTTTCACTCCTGCATGAACACCGAATGTGTAATCCGGTGTATACGGCAGGATTCTGCCGTAGTTCACAGATTCGCTGCAGTTGTCCGTAACTTCAAGCAGGGTAAAAGTACCGGTGATTTCAAAGGGGCTGCAGGAGAGCCAGGTTTCCGCTTCGATACCTTTTCTGAGAGCTTGTGAAATATTCACGGGAGACCATTTTCCACCCTCCCCCGGCTCCCACCTTATAAGATCCTCAGTTTCCGCGATAAAAGTTGTTATCGAGAATTTAAGCAGGTCAAGACCGGTTAATGAGATCCCGCTTTCAAATTCCATCGAAGTCTCGGGCAGAAGATCCGGGTTCCCCCGCGCGAAATTATCCTCCGGCCAGTACAGATCGTTAAGTGAAGGGCGCCTGAAACCTGTTGATGCTGAAGCATGCAGTAAGAGAAGTGAATCCTGTACGGGCAGTCCAACTGAAAGCACGGATACGAGTATGGTTCTTTCCGAAGGGATTGCGTTAACAGATGCTGAAGCGGAAACAGAGAGCCCGTCAACGTATCCCGCGGTTAACGCAGCTTCCCCGGTCAGCCTCTCCCTTTCACCCAGCGAAGTGCTCCATACTCTGTCGAGAGCTGCATCTGCGGATAATCCAAGATGAAATGGTAAAACAGGCAGATTGTACTCAAGGGTCAGGTTTCCGCTGAATTCATCATGTGTATCATCTACCGTGGATGGTTCAGTGCTGGAATACTCATGCCTTCCCGTTCTGATACCGAGGGAAAGCCTTACTCTGCCCGGGCTCCATCTGCTCCAGCCGTCAAGGCTGTACCTTTTTCTTTTGCCATCGGTGGGAAGTGTCCAGTCAGGACTTTCTGTTTCGCCGGAGGAGAGAGCTGCAAGGAAGCCGTAACTGAAAGGGTGATTCTTTCCATGTATGAGAAACGCTCCGTCATGGGCTGTGGATCCGGAGATACCTGCAAGCCTCCTGATGCTGAGTGAGATCCGGTTGATACCTGCTGAAAATCCCCCGGAAAAGGAGATGGATCTATCATCACCTGCGGTCAGAGATGCTCGTGCAGGGAGATCCGCGGACCCGGGAAGGAAATTCAGTGTGCCGGCCATACCGCCCTTTAGAAAACCCGAACCCCCTC
>JAUVUL010000150.1 GCA_030600975.1 Candidatus Aegiribacteria sp. | reverse complement strand
TCTTGGGCATACACATGAAATGTTACTTCAGCCCAGGGGTAGCCGGATGATTATTAACCCGGGAAGCATTGGCGGAGGAACCCTTCCCGGAGAAGCAACGGTGGCTGTTCTTGATATCAGCGAAGCGAACACAACAGCATCCATCTGCTGGCACAGGATCCCGTTTGATACGATTTTATATGAGAAAAAGTACAGACATGAAGATATCCCGAAAACCTTTCTTAAATGCATTCTCCTTGGCAGGGATCCAAGGGGAAAGTGGCATACTGATGATTATAACAGGAGGCAGAAATGGGCAGAACTTTAATCGAGAAAATTATGTCCTCACACGGTGGGGGAGACTGTCGTCCCGGAGACGTGGTCTGGATTGATATTGACAATAGAACGGCAAGGGATTTTGCGGGAGCGAGTGTAGTAGGAAATCTTGAGAAGTACGGAGGTGATTCCCCCATAGCCGAAAGATCGAAAACCTTTTTCACCTTTGACTGTAATGTTCCGGCAAATACCATTCCCTATGCCAACAACCAGCAGCTGATCAGAATCTTTGCCAGAAAGCATGACCTGAAAGTCTACGATGTGGACGCCGGTATAGGTTCTCATGTCGTGATCGAAGAGAAATTCGCAAAGCCCGGAACAACTACAGTGGGAACGGACAGCCACCTTAACATCATGGGTTCTGTGGGAGCCTTCGGGCAGGGAATGGGAGACGTGGATATTGCGTACGCTTTCAAGACTGGGAAAGTGTGGTTTGAAGTTCCCGAATCGGTCAGGGTTACACTTGATGGAACACCTGCGAATGGAACGGAAGCAAAAGATATCGCCCTGGCCATGCTAAGAAGGTTCAGCAGCCACGAACTTCTGGGAAAGTCAGTTGAAATTTACGGCCCATGGGTGGAGAACGCTTCTCTGGAAGACTGCGTAACCCTTTCAAGCCTCGCAACTGAGATGGGTGCGATAATTGCATTCATACCGCCAAACGATAACGTACTGGATTTCTTCGACATCACACGCGATGAAGCTGTTTATGCGGATTCGGATGCTGCTTATCTGGAGGATTACTCCCTTGATATAGAAGGGCTGGAACCTCTGATTGCCGCACCACCCAGCCCTACTAATGTATTCCCCGTATCGGAGAAGACCGATGTAAAGGTCGATGGAGTCTTCATAGGAAGCTGTACCAATGGAACCTACCAGGACCTGAAGTATGCAGCGGAACTGCTGAGAGGCCGGAAAGTGGCTCCCGGTGTCATGCTGAAGGTTGTACCTGCGACCAGGGCAACCTGGGCCAGACTTCTTGAGGAAGGGCTTCTGAAGGACATATTCGATGCCGGCGGAATCGTCAGCAATGCGGGATGCGGCGGATGCGCCTCGGGCCAGATCGGAATGACCGGAGAGGGAGAAGTGCAGATAAGTACATCCAACAGGAATTTCAAGGGCAAGCAGGGCAAGGGGAACACATACCTGGCAGGAATTGGAACGGCATCAGCATCAGCTGTACTTGGCCGGATTGCTTCCGTGCATGAACTGAAGGAGGTGCTGTAATGTCAGGCGAAATGATCTTAAAAGGAAGGCTCTGGGTACTCAGTGAAAACGGGAAGCTCTTCAGCGATATCGATACTGACATGATCTATCACAACGCCCATCTTGCCGTAACCGACATTGATAAAATGGGTCAGTTCGCTTTCGGCAACCTTGAAGGTTACAAGGATTTTGCGGATAAAGCGCAGCCGGGGGACCTTGTCCTTGCGGGTGATAATTTCGGTTCCGGCAGTTCACGTCAGCATGCGGTAGACTGCTTCAAGGCTTTAGGTGTTCAGGCTGTAATAGCCAGGTCATTCGGCGCCATCTACAAGAGAAACGCTATAAACAGTGGTTTTCCGATTATCGAGCTTCCAGATTTGCCTGATGAGCTTTTCAACCAGTTTGAGACTGCTGAACTGGATCTTGAAGGCGGTATTCTTATTTCAGGGGATAACAGATATCAGGGTAACCCCATGAGCGAAGTCGCCAGGGATATTTACCTTGCGGGAGGGCTGTTTCAGTACGCTGAGAAAATGTAAGTATTTCTCAAGTAGATTATTCGAGATTTCTCTACTCTATGTCTGATCGGGTATACTTTTCGCAGATGTGGAGTGGGCCTTTGGAGTTTGCGGCGATGAAGGGGATGTTCATTGTCGAATTTTCTTCCTCCTCCAGTTCCATTGCGACCTTCCGGGACTGCTTTACAATCCGTTCCATGGCATTTGAATCTTTTGAAAGATCGATTTTATACTGCTTTAGAAATCGTATTAGAGCGATTTTAGAGATTTTCTGCGCCTAATCCCTGTTGAAATTTGTATTCTTCTCGTCCAATTCAACGGTTTTATCTTTTTTTTTCTGCGGGGAGAGATCACAAATGAACTTCCGCAAAACTTACACCGACCTTCTTCACTTTCCGGGATGAATTCAAGACTTGCACTACAATTGGGACACTTCTTGAAGATCAAATCAAAACTCATTGCAACCTCATCTGATTTAATGACAGGATTATCCTTTTTCTGTTTTTTCATCTGAAACAGATAATAGTCCATGAAACTCTCAGCCGTCAATGATATGTTCGGCTGAAAACCACTCATATCATTGACCGGGAGTGCGTCCTGCAATATGCATTGAGCGGAAGATTCTCACATCTGAGGAGGACTCTTGCAGTACGCTGGGAAAATGCGAGTTTTCCAGTTTGTTCTGAATTCCTGACTCATGGAGGTCTAGTAAATGAAAAGTATCCTTATTCCGGTTTTCCTGATCAGTGTATCAGCCTCCTGTAGCCAGATTGGATACAGGCCGATCACCGGTGACTTACTGAATCATTGGAACACTGCAAATTCATCGTGCTTCTCAGATATATGGGATTTTGATTCCATCGGACTCCCGAGCGGTTTCGATGAGCTTCTTATGACAGGCATCGAGGTTGAACAGGATTCACTGGATATCTATCTGCTGGGTATCTCTCCAGAAACCGCTATCCCATTTCTTCTTGCAACCGGTGGATACAGGGGGGAATACAACTTCGAGAGATTTTTCGTGCAGTATTATGAAGAAGAGAATGAATTCGAACTCATATTCTATATGCCCAACTGTTCCAGGAAATGTGTGGGTTATTTTGAATTGGTCACCGAGAATTGTTCCCTTGTACATCTGCGAAGCTACACAGAAGATCCAGATCAGGAGGCGCTGGCGAGAGCAGACAGCCTTCTGATTGAAGGGGATATCATGGAAGCGATAGATGAGCTGAGCAGAATCCAGCATATGTATACACGATATTATTATGATCCTGATGAAATGATCGCCCGTCTGCTTAGAATCGTCAACAAAGCTGCTGTTGAAGAGGCGGATGCAGGCAATTACCAGGGGGCCGTGGATCTTTTTGAGTATCTTTGCAATTATAGCCAGATGTCGTCACAATGGTACCTTTCTTTTGTTGACAGCCTGGACTTCGTGGAATCCGATCGCTCGGATTTCATGGATCTCAGCGAATATGCAATGATTCTGAATAACTATGCTTTCTTCCTCGAACAGACAGATGGTCTGTTCCTGTCTCAGAAAATCCTTAGGAAAGTACTGGACCTGCAGCCGTCCAGAATAGTAGCTCATCTCAACATTGCGGATGTTCTTTGGAAACTGGGTGAATTCGCAGAAGCGGAAGAGCATTACAGCATCTATCTTGAGATAATGACAGAAGGAGACCTCGCCCTGCAGATTCCACCGTATGTGCAGGAAAGAGTAAATTCGATACATGCAGCACCCGCGCATTCGGTCATGGTCAATATTCTTTCGGAGTATTCATGTCCCATCGAGATAACATGGAATCCAATCCGGATCGACAACTGTAAGCTTATGGAATCAGGAGGGATGATGATTACGGCAGACCGGGGTTTTCCAGTTAACGATACCTTCGGTTCATATGATGATGAAGCGTGGACGATAGTAATAGATCCCGATGGGTATCCGCTATCATGTGAAGAGTCTGCTTCGGATAACCCCATAATACTGGATTCTTATCGTTTCGGAGATTATTCCGATATGCTATGGCTGATCGCCCGCACAGAGCAGGGCGATACTCTATGGACATGCGCCCTCGAGGGAACGGGCGAATCCGATTATTCTCCGGATGCAACCGAGCTTTCGGATGGTGGATATCTGCTGGTCATCTATCCTGACTGTTGGACCACATACATCTGGACAGGCAGAATATCGTCAGCCGGAGAGATGATGTGGCACAATGGTCTGACTGCTAACTACCTGCTGGGGCTGCCTCCTCTCGCGGGCGAGATGAAGCCGAACATCTCGTCTTTCAGAGAGACCTCCAGCGGCGATATCCTTGCCTGTGGCAGAGTTTCTGAATGGTGCACCAGTCCGGATATCTGGTTCGTATGCCTTCTTGATGGTGATACCGGTGATCCTCTGTGGAAAACCATTAACTTCGGCCTGGGAGAGGCCCGGTGTTACGATGCCATCGAAACATCTTCTGGGATGATAGTCGCAGTAGGCGCAACATCGAGGAGTTTCACGCCTGAAGACGCACCACATCGTACCACCTGGGGCCCGAAGTATCCCTTCATAGCCGTCCTTGATTCCGCGGGAGCATTCCAGAAACTGGTTATCTGCGACCTTGATATGGCCAACATGTTCTATAGCATCATCGAGACAGATCCGATTAACAACGAATTCCTGATCGCAGGTGGTGATACTCTAATAAATGAACTCGTGCTTCTCAGGGCGATCATTCCTACAGATCCGGAGATCTGGGGTAACGGGCCTGATTATCAGGTGAAGCTGATTGATGAGGAGGGCAATGAATACCTGCGTGATGATTCGGGGATATACTCACGCGTTGGCGCAGTATGGCATGATTATGACAGCCTTACGCTTGAAATACTTGAGATATATCCAGAAGAAATGTATGAGGGTACTGCCATTTTCGAACTCTTACTCAGCATCATATAGATGGATGAAAGGTGGTTTTCATGGGTGATTCCTTTGAAATGCAAGAACGGTACTTCACTTCCCAGCTGAAACAGTTCAGAACAAAACCGGAGTTTAACAGGGCCAGGATAAAGGATTGTGAGTACTACCTGGAAATGCTGGAAGAAGCAGGTTCTCCCGCTGAGTTCAAGAAGAAGATTCAGCAGACCGGGAACATGGTTTCCACAGCGAAGGCCGAAAGTTATGACAGGTACGATAACCGGGCTTTCATCTACGAAAAGCTAGAACAGGAGAGAAAGGCTGAGGCGGACAGGCTCAGGCTTGAAATAATCGAATCGGCTGAAACCCACACTGAACTCAGTCAAAAGCTTGAGGATTTTGAGCAGCACAATCATCTGGCATTCAACGAAAACAAAGCCATAACCGCCCTGGGTTCGATTATGAACTCTCTTTTTCATCTGAACACCGATGCGACGGGTTCAAATGCTGAAGAGCGATCACTGGTAAAATTCCAGACGTACTGGAAACTCATGAATGAAGCTGATCCGGATGTCTCCTGGGAAAAGATCATGACTTATAAACCATACAGGGACCGCATTATTTTCACCGATGAACAGATGGCAGTACTCGAGAAAAGATTCGTGGAGGTGTGCGATGGACGCGACAGTTAAGCAGATACTGGACAGTTTCCGCTTCTCCATCGATAACTACGCTTCCAGCCTTGGCTCCTCGAACAAAAAACTGCTGCGGTCTAAGGAACTCCTTGAATTCCTCTATGCGAAGGCAGATGAGGGCGCTG
>JAUVUL010000383.1 GCA_030600975.1 Candidatus Aegiribacteria sp. | reverse complement strand
CCCAGAGCAATCAATCCATCAGTTGTATGACCACATATCACCTGACCGGAACCAGGAAGTATTGCGCTTGCAATCCCGCACCATAGAGGGCTCCTTCGTGGCAGGTTCTCTCCGCTGTATGCGATTTCAGCCAGTTCTTCAGCAAACAACCGTTGATCTCCCAGCCTTCCCTGCGCAACCTGTGACAGCTCAATACTGCTGCGGTTCCATTCTCCCTGATAAAGAGGAGCGAGTGCACCGAGAAGCTCGCCCCGGAAAGCTATATCCTGATCAAAGGCTGTAACTGCTGCTATCCGGTAGAACTCCCTTGAACGAGAGAAAAAACCCAGATCCGCGTAGACCGAACCTGCTCCCAGTGCAGCCATTGCTTTGAGATCACCTTCAGGCAATCTGTCAGCCAGATATGTATACAACGATAGAGACTGTTCATATCTACCGAGGAAATGACAACATCTGGCCAGACGGAGAGCTGCATCCGGACAATTGAGAGTATCACCTTCTTCCCAAAGTATCCGGGAGTATTCCAGGGCGGCGAGTTCGTAGTCATTCTGCTCGTATAGCTCATCAGCAAAACTCATTATCAAGGTTAAAACGGCAAGAGCAGTGAGTCCCATGTAACAATCCCTTCAAATGGCTTCAGTGGATCTTCCAGTTTCCTTCCCGTGAATACATAATAATCCTGTTCTCTGGCGGAAGTGTGACACCTTGTCCACCTTTCAAGTGCCATCATTGTTCCGAATATCAATCCGTATTCCTTTATTGCCTGCTGACCGTAATGTGAACAGGAAGGAACAAAATTGCATTCTCTATCCAGCAGATCTCTGATAAGAAGCCTGTATTGGAAAAACAGAGCATCGGCCGGTCCTGGAATGGAGAAATCCTGGTTCGTTGAATCAGTTGGAACCGATACTATGCCGAACAATAGAAACATCGATAGTACAAATGTCAGTTAACTGCCTCCTTGATCCTTTAGACTGTTCATCATCCCCGTATTGCCAGGAAGATGCTCCAGCACCACTTGGTGTGCATATCATCAGGGTCCCACAGGTAACCAACCGCCGGTCTAATCGCCCATTTATCAAGATCAGGACCGATGCTCAGCGAAAAATTGAACGAAGGCACGATTCCAAAGTCATCAGAAGTTACTGAATCATCAGCTGGAGAATCCATCACGGTTAGAAAAGCAGATAAATTCGCCTCAGTGTAAGAATTGACCGGAATGGTAACCAGACAGCCGGGATCCAGCAGGTTATACTCAATTGAATTCTCCCGATAGTTGAGCGTGCTGTTAAAGCCCAGTGCAAAATTGTCTGAAAGCCCAAGCTTCCACATCAGCCTGATGTAACCCCAGTCCATCGATTCGGAGCTACTTGCATATTCAAACCGGAAACCCATTTCTCCCGGTATGTTCAACAGGGGTACTATTCCGGTTCCGAACAGAGCCTGGAAACCATAATTGTTTGTCTCCAGTTCGGAGCGTTCTTTAGTATTGAAGTAAACAGAAGTAAATCCTGGTACGATTTCCGATTCACCCTTCTGCATGATTTTTCCTGTATCCGGAACTGAGAACAGCGGGGCTCTACACGATAACACTATTATCGGAATCACCAGCACAAGAAGAATCTTCTTTCCATACATTTCATCACCCCTAATCATCACGCATCAAACAGCAATCATGGAAACAGACAGGCAACTGGATTTCCCGCCTGTGCAAGTCATACCGCAGAAAACTCTTCAATACATTCCATCCTGCGTCTATTCCCTCCAGAACATAATATCACAGTTAGAAACGGGTTGTGTCAAAGCATTGAACGATTGCCGTACACTCTCTCCGGTAGCAAGAAATGGGATTGTGGAAAATCCATTGTCCTATTACTCCCGTGAACAGTCCTTCGCATTCCCCGGGTTCATCGGGGTAGACCGGGACGTTCGCTGGTGTATACTCACACGTACCAGTACTGTTCCTTTCAGAGCGGAAACTTCATCGGCAAGGGAGCTGTGATGATGAAAACGGCATTGATACTTTCATTCGCTGCAGCTACGGCGATTGCCACGCAGATAGTCTACATGGACCTGGATGAGGTTCTTCCCATGGCAGGCAGCGTGCTGATCGCTGAAGTGCTATCAATGGACACTTCGGAAGGCGATGGCTGGAGTTCTGCCGATTACTCCCTGATCGTCCGGGACATGCTCCGGAGCAATACCGGGACGGGGACGGTGATAAACGGCTCCTTCAGGCTGAATCTTCCACGATCCTACGAGAGTGCCATGGGAACTGTTACCTGGGTTTCACCGCTGGAGACAGGTTCAGGCTGGGAGTTCTTCGTTTGTACTGGTGATACAGTCATCGTTCTGCTGGACACAGTGTATACCGATGAAGAAATGGTTCACACCATCCTGAGAGTAGAGCCGCTGGACATGCTCTACTCACTACTGGAAGAGATGAACCTTGCTTCAGGAGAGCTATTGATTCATCGCTTCACTTACGTCGGAGAACGATGGAGGTCATGGGACCCACAAGAGGTTCATCCCGGCACTACCACCACATGGGAATGGACGAATGCAGAAGACTTGCAGAGCTTCCTGTCAATGCCATCTGG
>JAUVUL010000078.1 GCA_030600975.1 Candidatus Aegiribacteria sp. | reverse complement strand
TGGAACGGTAACGACTTCTCCTTTATCGAATTTTACATCGAGAACCCTTACCTTAGCTTCAGAATCAAGAACTTTCAATTCCGGAGGAAGCGCTTCAACCGTACCGAGTTTCCCGAAGTAGGGAGCCCGGATACATCGGATGGGGGAACCTATGTCCATAGCGCCGGCAGGCTTGTCCGAACTCTTTTCCGTTTCGGCCTCATCAACGGGAATGACAACCTCAGGACGCATGACCCCGGCCCTTATCTGGGTGGCACCGTTTACACTTGCAAGCAGCCCTTCACGGGATTTCAGGAGATTGAAAGTCTCGCTGGCCATGGTCATTCTTCCGAAACCTTCCGTCAGAACAAGGGTGATCCCCTTCTTCTCATGGCCTGTTATGGCAACTCCAAGCTCGTATCCGAGGAATTCTTTCAGGTCTTTGTCGTCAAAACCGCCTACGATGACGGCTTTCACTCCGGTTGCAATGGCCCTGTTAAGAGTAGTGTAGGATACGAACGAACCGCCAAGCAGTACTTTCCCCCTGCACGACTCATCGATAAGATCCTCTGTAAGCTCATCTGCCGGTCCGTCTGTAAGTACCTTGAGCTCTCCCCTGGTTTCACCGCCGACACCGAAGATACCCTGAACGAAAGTTGCGTTCGATTCCACTACTACACCTTCGTTCTCGAGAACCTCGGTAACGGTCCCCCTGAGATAGGCGTCTATCTCAACCGGAATAGGGGGTTCACGGAGAACAGCCTGGCCGGTTATCTTGTTGTAGCTTTCGAATGTACCCTTTATGGGCGATCGCACCGTATTCTTGAAAAGGCCGAAGAATCCCTTTGTCTGCCCGAGAACATGGTTTTCATCGATACTCTCGCCCTCCTTTACGAACAGCAGTTCGGGAATATCCCCGGGGGGAAGACCCATTACATTAGCTATATTGAGCATCTTCACATTTCCCGGAAGATGTGTCGTTGCGACAATGATATCAGCAGTAACGAAATCGCCTGACTTCACTAATGTCTCGCCTGCAAGGGGAAGCCTTCTTTCCTTACGTACCAGTGTGTGATCCGCAACTCTCAGACCCGGTGTATATGCAAACGCCATTATTCGCCTCCCTCAAGCGCGATGAATCTCTCGGGATAGATATCCAGAGCTTTTGACCATTCCTGCAGTTTCTCTATCCGCAGGGCATCATCTTCCGGAAGTACGAAGGGTCTTCCCCTTCCGTCAAAGATAAGGCCGACAACACCGCCTTCAAGCTCGCCGATCCATTCGTTGCCGGGGCCGTTTCCAATGTCGAGATTCTTCGCGGGCTTGATAACTGCGTTTACCTTTTCGCCCACGCCAAGTGGTTCCACATGTATTTTTCCAGGCTCTATTTTTAAATCTATGGAGGAACCGTCCTGCTTTGTGATAGTGACGAATGCCAGAACCGCGGCTTTCCTGTTCACTCCAGCAGGCGCAATGCATGAGCCCAGCCGGATGAGGCAGTCCTTGTCGAACACCTCGGTTGCCGCTTCGGGAAGAACCTCGGAAAGCACGCCAAGTTGAGGCATCATAAAGATGGAATCCACCGCGAGCATTGTAATGCCCTCGGGGAGGAATGCATCAATTACCATCAGGGCAGCCTGGCTTCGCCTTGGTGCGTGAGAAAGAACACCACCGGACCCGATTAACAGATCCAGAGTCATCATGTTGACCAGGGTTGCCCCTGTCTGGGTCTGTTCGAACGCGTCTCCGATCGTCCTCTCCTGGGCAATTCCCTTGAGACCTGTGGCCAGTTCCTTATGCTGAACGAGGGCGAGCCGGAGAGCTTCCCTGGCTATCGCCTGCTCCACTATGAGTTCCTTGAGTAACTGTGGAATAGTAGTGGGGCGTATCATCTTGTTTCTTATTCTGTTCCTGAGGTCGGCCTCGTCCATATGAAATGGGACCCACCGCATAACATTGTCGTAACCGGCACTGACAAATACGTTGGATACACTGTAACTCATACCCAGGTTCGCGGATACCGTTCTATTGAACACGGTTTCTTCCCCGACCCGAAATACGCTGAAAACATCGGTGGTGGCTCCGCCTATATCAACGCCCATCACTTCGATATTCTCGTTCTTCGCGACCGTCTCGATCAGTTTTCCGACCGCACCGGGGGTGGGCATTATTGGAACCTGTTTCCAGGAGCCGTTCACGTAGTGGCCCGCCCATTTCATGAGCCTGGGATAGCCCGGAGCCTGAGCCATGACATGTTCCATGAAAAGCTCATGAATAGTATCCCTGGCGGGACCCAGATTCTCTCTCTCCAGAACAGGTCTGAGGTTATCCACTATCTTCAGTTCAACCTGTTCGCCGAGTTCTTCCTTTACCGGTTCTCTGGCGTCCTTATTACCGGCATATATAACAGGGAGCTTGTATCCAACGCCGAATCTCGGTTTCGGATCGGCGGCCTTTATTACTTCCGCAAGCTCTATCACATGATCGATCGTTCCTCCGTCAATACCACCGGAAAGAAGGATCATATCCGGCCTCAGTCTTCTTATGTCAGCCACCTTCTCGTGAGGAAGCCGTCCGTCGTTGGAGGCTACGATATCCATAACGATTGCCCTGGCACCGAGTGCAGCCCGCTGGGCGCTTTCACCTGTCATGGATTTCACAACTCCTGCCACGGTCATCTGAAGACCGCCTCCGGCAGAGGAAGTTGACATGTAAATATCCACTCCATCGGTACTGTCCGGGGAAACCTGTACGCCCTCCTCACCCGCTTTAAGGAATTTACGCCCCTCCAGGTCCTCAATCTCCCCAACAGCATTCAGTACACCTTTTGTCACATCCTCGGCAGGGGCTTCGACCGTTGTCGGGGCCTCCCCCCTTCGGATGAGACGGAATTCGCCATCCTTCTTCTCGATAAGAATGGCTTTCGTGGTGGTACTGCCACAGTCAGTTGCCATTATTCTGGTGATTTCTTTGCTGGCCACTGCCATCTCCCTCCTTGTTCTTTCTAATCGCTCTTCCGTCTGAACCTGCTCCAGAAGGATTTTCTGTCCTGTTTTTCCTTCCGGTGAGATTCCTTCAGCTCCGATCGGCGCTGGACTTCAAGAGCGTTTTCCTCTTCTATTGCAACTGTAAGTTTCTCTATGTTTTCTCTGTCTTCAAGCATACGGACGAACTTGTAATAATTACCCGACTGTACAACAAGAGAGACAACCGGGTTCGCGAATATAAGAATCTGGTTTCCAAGAAACGACAGGGGCTTAATGGACTCAAGGAAAATGATCGCTGGAACGGTCAGCTGGCGCTGGACTATTTCCTTTGCGATCTTACTCATAAACTCCGAGAAGTCTTCTTCACCATCGATATCGATCAGATCATGGCTACCCGGATGTATGTTCTCTGATAAACTCAAGTACTTCCTCTCTGTTTGAGGAAAACTGTACCGACAGTCCCCTGAATTTAGCCAATCTGGTGGGCTGAGGGAAGGGACTGAGAAGAACACCATACTTATCAGGCACGATGCTCTTCACCTGGCTCCATTTTTTAATCTCATTGCCGAAGGGGGATTTCTTCTGCACGCCCTCGCTGTCCATTCTGAACCTGCTGGGAAGGAAATACGTCCACCCCGACAGAAAAAGAACCGCTATACCTATCATCCCCCACCAGGGATTATTACCCATTGCCAGTGTGGCCGTAATCCCCGAAAGCAGAATGATCAGAACGTAGACTACCGTTGCTCCCGGCCTCTCCGCAGCCGGATGGGATATCCATTCCAGAACGCGATCAGTATTCCCGGTGAATTCTTCTATGGGTCTTCTCCTTTATCAACGGGCTCCACTAAACATAAATCCTTGACAGCCTTCACCTCGTCAAGCCTGAGTACAGGCGTATTGACGGGAGCATCCGTTACGAGGTACGGTTTCTCAATTGCTTCCCCGGCTATAGATATCATGGCTTCAGCGAAGGCATCAATATCCTCCAGACTCTCCGTCTCGGTAGGTTCTATCATCAACGCCTCGTGTACTATAAGCGGGAAGTATACCGTGGGTGCATGGAAACCATAATCCAGAAGTCTCTTGGCTATATCAAGTGTCTTAACTCCCTGCTTTGCCTGTCTGTCTCCAGAAAGAACGAATTCGTGCATGCACGGGCCATTATCGAAGGGATTATCGAAATAGTCTCGAAGTTTTGCTTTCAGATAATTAGCGTTGATCAGAGCATTCTCGCTGACTTCCCTCAGTCCTTCAGCTCCAAGAGTTCTAATGTAAGCATATGCCTTGTAAAGAACCCCGGTATTGCCCTGGAAAGCAAGAAGCCTTCCGAATGAATCCTGCTTCCTGCAGAGTCTATAGTTTCCGTCGTCTTCGCGGATAACCACTGGATCCGGCACGAAACGGGCAAGCTCCTCCGTACAGGCTACAGGACCTGAACCCGGCCCTCCTCCCCCATGCGGGGTGGCAAAAGTCTTGTGGAGGTTCAGGTGGCATACATCGAATCCCATCTCCCCTGGCTTAGCAATACCGAGCAGGGCGTTCATGTTCGCCCCGTCCATGTAGTTCAATCCTCCGGCTTCATGTACTATGGAGGTAAGTTCCTCGATCCGGGATTCGAAGAGACCGAGGGTATTGGGGTTTGTAAGCATGAACACAGCCGTATTGGGGCCGGCTTTCCTCATGAGATCTTCAGGGTCCACCAGACCGTATTCATTGGATTTAACTCCCACAACAACGCAGTCGGCAAGTGTGGAAGTCGCGGGATTGGTTCCATGGGCGGAGTCCGGCATCAGGACTTCGTTCCTGTGCGGCTCTCCCCTGCTCTCAAGGTAGCTTTTAATAAGCATGATCCCGCAGAATTCTCCCTGTGCTCCGGCTGCGGGCTGTAATGACACGCCCTTGAAGCCTGTTATCTCACACAGGAATTCACCCAGCCTGTACATCAGTTCAAGGGAACCTGCCGCAAGCTTATCCGGAACCAGAGGATGAATTCCCGAGAGACCCCTGATCCTTGCCAGGTCCTCGTGGAGCTTCGGATTGTATTTCATGGTGCAGGAACCCAGAGGATACATACCTTTATCAACATGATGGTTCATCGTGCTGAGGTTTAAATAATGCCTCAGAATCTGTCCTTCAGTCGCTTCAGGCAGACCTGTCTCACCACCGCTTTCCCGCGATAATTCAGCAGGAATTTCAGAGGCGGCTGGTACGTCAAGCTCAGGCAGTGATACGCCCATCCTTCCGGGACTGCTGAGCTCAAACACGGTTTTCATGATGCACCTCCACCGCATATCTCAGCCGCAGTCATGACGTACCGATCGATCTCATCCCTGGTTCGTTTTTCAGTGACAGTTATAAGCATGGCTCCCTCTCCAAGCTCAACGATAGGCAGTCCGGCCAGAATACCGTCTTCGATCATTCTATCCCTGAGTTCAATTGAAGAAACGGGGAACGAGATGACGAATTCTCTGAAGAACGGTGTCTTCTCAAAGACCCGGGAAACACCGGGGATTTCAAGGAGTTTCTCCTCGAGGTAATGACTCTTGTGGTAGCTCTGGCTCGAAATTTCCCGGAATCCCCTCTCACCCATGAGTGAAAGGTAAGCCACATTAGCGAGGGCCATCAGCGCCTGGTTAGAACAGATGTTGCTTGTAGCCTTGTCCCTCCTTATGTGCTGCTCGCGGGTCTGAAGTGTCAACACGTAGCCGATCTGTCCTGCACGGTCAGTAGTTCTGCCTATTATCCTTCCCGGCATTCTCCTTGCAAGTTTCATTCTCGCAGCCATGAAACCTATATAGGGACCGCCGTAGGACATGGGTATTCCCAAGCTCTGACCTTCTCCGACAACTATATCGGCTCCGGCGTCTCCGGGTGACCGTAGAAGAGGCAGGGCAACAGGGTCGGCAGCAACAATGAAAAGCCCCTTATGCTCATGAATAAGCTCCGCAATGGGCTGCAGGTCCTCGATGAAACCAAAATAGTTCGGATACTGAACAAGTACTGCTGCAGTACCACCCTCAATAAGTTCTGCAGCGATTTCCAGATCGAGTGTACCGTCCTCAAGGAAAGGGATCTCATTTATTTCGAAATCGTCCCTTTTCAGGTATGTCCTTATAACATCGAGCCATCTGGGGTTGAGTGAACCGGCAACCAGAACCCTCTGTTTCCTTGTGATCCGCATGGCCATGAGACAGGCTTCGGCTGCGGCAGATGCGCCATCGTACATGCAGGCATTTGCCATCTCCATTCCCGTAAGCCTTGCGATCATGGTCTGATATTCGAAAATCGCCTGAAGAGTGCCCTGGCTTACTTCAGCCTGATAGGGCGTATAAGCTGTATAGAATTCGCTTCTGAGAAGAATATGGTCTACAGCCGCGGGGATGAAATGATCGTAGGAACCTGCTCCCATGAAACAGACCAGTTCGGCTCCCGTGTTTCTGCTGGCGAATTCCTCGAATTCGCGGGTCAGTTCGAACTCCGAAAGTGGTTCAGGAATCTGGAGCTTTTCCTTCAACCTGAATTTTTCTGGCACCGGTTCAAGCAGATCCTCGAATTTCTCCACGCCGATATCCTGAAGCATCTTCTCCCGGTGCACCCTCCTGTTCGGTACGAACCTGCTCATTGACTACTCACCGATAAATTCGGAGTACTCATCGGCACTCTTAAGACTGTTGAATCCTGAGGGATCATCGGTTTTCACTACAATAAGCCAACCCTTCTCATATGAATTCTCGTTGATAAGAGCTGGTTCATCCTCAAGATCCTGATTGATCCTGACAACCTTGCAGTCGAAAGGAGCGTAGAAATCCTCGGCAGTCTTTACCGCTTCAAGAGTGCCCAGAATATCGCCGGAATTAAAATCATGCATGCCGGGAAATTCTACCATTACGATCTCGCCCATCTGTTCCTGCGCGTAGAATGTAAGGCCTATCATGTATTCGCCGTTTCCCAGATCCTTGATCCATTCGTGTGTTTCTGTATAACGGAGTTCTTCAGGAATATTAGACATTTTTCCTCCTAGCGTTACTTTCTGCTGCCGTCTTTGTAGAATGGCAGTTTGACGGTTTTAACCGGAATTCTCTTTCCTCTTACCTCGGCCTCAAGCGCCGTATCCTTTTTATGAAATCCTTTTTCAACAAATGCAAGACAGATTCCGTGTCCGAGGGTCGGCGCCAGGGAGCCGCTTGTGACTACTCCAACTTTTCTGTTGCCTTCAAAAAGTTCGGCACCCTGCCTGGGAAATCCCTTCCCCTGGACCTCCAGCCCTACGATATACCTGTTCGGTTTTTCCTTTTTCTGCCTGGCCATCACTTCGCGGCCTATGAACTCCTTATCGGTCTTGAGTTTTACAACCCACCC
>JAUVUL010000174.1 GCA_030600975.1 Candidatus Aegiribacteria sp. | reverse complement strand
GATATTGTTCTGAAGGGAATCGATCTCCGTGTTGAAACTGTTCAGGTTCGTCATGTATCCATCCGCTCCTGAGCTGTCAAGCAGTGAGAGCTCCTCCGCGATCGCAGCCGCCTGGCTACGGACCAGTTCCGGTGAAAGCCATACATGCGGGTCTGTGGAACCACGGGAATGACTGTGATGTTCCGATGATGTTTCATGGCCGGCAACGCCGTATCTGTCGATGGGAAGTCTCTCGATGTTCTCTATTGTACTTCTGATCATCAGATCAGGGTTAGTGCCTGTAAACCTTGGAAGCCAAGGGGATTCAAAAGGGACTCCAATCGTGAACCATATGTCCACACTGCTCATATTCCTCATGTCCGACGGGGAGGGTTCGTACGTAGCGGGGTTTGCTCCGGGAGGTACAACAACGACAATGTCAATTAAATCACCGGCTATCTTCTCTACGAAATACTTCTGCGGCAGAACGCTCACGGCTACTATCAGTTTCCCTCCTTCGTCAGGGCGTGTTTCTCCGCAACCGGACTGAAGAAGTATTACCAGGAGGGTAAGAACTGATAGAAGACCTGTGATCATTCTTCTACTGAACATTTACTGCATTTCCCTTCAAGGAAGAAATCCGAATTGACTATTTTAAAGCTGCACGTTTTTTCCACCATTTTTATGAATTCGTCCGGGAGACTGCAGGAAACGGGGAATTTCCTGCCGCATTCTTCACATTTGAAATGGCCATGGTCGGGATAGAAGGATCTTGAGCATCGGTAACGCAGGATACCCTCGTAGTTTCTGTCAGGTCTGAGAAAACCGACTTTTTCCAGGGAACCGAGGCATCGATGAACTGTTGATATATGAGGATTACACGATAGTCGGTCGTGAATATCCCTGGCTGAAAGACCACAGGCACCATTAATGAAGAGTTCAACCACCTGTTTTTTGAGCGGCGTGATTCTCAACCCCATATCTCTCAACTTTTTCCAGATCCCTGCGAAATTCATTGTTTTTTCCTTAATGCGAAACAGTTGCAATAATATATACTGCATGCGGTGTGACAGCAACCTGAGCTTTACCCATATTTCCCCGGGAGGTGAACGTGATTACTTCAGTAGAGATCATTGAAAGCAATCTTCAGGCCGCTATTGAACTGGTTGAGGGAGCCCTTAATTCCTGTGGAGAATCCGACCGTGTGGTCGCAATAATGGCCGTCACTAAAACACATCCTGTAGAAGTTGCTGCTATGGCTATTGAAGCCGGAGTGACGCTCCTCGGAGAAAATCGCGTCAGTGAGGGGGGTCGTAAGATTAAGGCCTTGGGAAAGGATGCCGCTGAATTCCATATGATCGGACCCATACATACGGGAGAGGTACGGCAGGCCGTACGGGATTTTCACTGGATAGATTCCGTGGGCAGATTGAAAATCGCCAGGGAAATAGCTCGAAGAACGGTTTCAAGAGGGGAGGAGCAGCCTGGTATCCTCCTAGAAGTGAATACATCCGGTGAAGTATCCAAGCATGGCTTCAATCCCGATTATCATCTGCTCTGTGATGTTCTGGGTGAGATCAGAGAGACCGGTCTGCATATTTCAGGATTGATGACTGTAGGACCCCTGGGGGGAAGCGAACAGGACACCTCTGAAGCCTTCGCCCTTCTTCGGAAGCTCAGGGACCACCTCGAGAGTACTTGCGGTTTTGACCTCTCCGAGCTTTCAATGGGAATGAGTGATGATTTTGTACTCGCAGTGAAAGAGGGGGCCACCACCATCAGACTCGGCAGATACCTTTTCGGTCCTAGGTAGATCGGCTAGAATGCAATTGACTTCAAATGAACAGTAAATATTATTCCATAGTGTGTATATTCGAACATAGGGGGTCAGTTTCCCTGATCTCAGCGGATATGGAAATGGAGAATCACCGTGCGTATTACGCCTCTTGATATAAGAAGACAGAATTTCCGCAAAACCATGAGAGGTTACGATGTAGATGAGGTGGAAGCGTTTCTTGAAATGGTCGCGTCCGCCTGGGAAGAACTTGTCGAGAGTCTTGAGAATGCCGAGAAAGAACTACTCGTCCTCAGAGCCAGAGCATCGGATTTTGACCGGATGGAAGGTGCGGTAAGGGATGTGCTGGTGCAGCAACAGCAAAGCGCTACGCAGGCAAGAAAGGAAGCTGATAGAGAGGCTGAGCTTATAATCATGGATGCCGAGATTAAAGCATCCAATCTTGTCTCCGAAGCCAGGGAAAGAGTTCAGATACTGACTGAAACTATCCGCGAACTGCAGGATAGAAGACTATCGGTATTAACACAGATAAGGTCATTCGTCGATTCTCACGGGAAAATGCTGGACCTGGAGGAGGAAAGAATCAAATCGGAAATGATCCCTGAAGAGGAAAAACTTCCCGGTGAAGAGGATGGAGATGCTCCCATGCTAGAACTTACGGAACTTTAATAATGGCTTTCCTGCTTATTATACTGCTTGGAACAGACTCCATTTCATCTTCAGCGATGCAGGCTGACGTTACACCTGTACAGGTGGGAACAACCTCAACAGTTCTTACCTGGGTGTGTTCGGGGATACAGCCGATTGAAGGCCTGCCCGATGACCTGACAGGTTATTTTGCAGATGATTGCGGCTTTTCTGGTTCTTCAGGTTCCGTACTTCTGCCCGGGGCGGACCTCTATTTTGCAATACCGCCTGGTGTTGAACCTGAACTTGAAATTATCCCTGAGGGGGTCAGTTACCTTTCGGGAGGTGTTGTCTCCAGTGTAAGTGTATCTCCAGACGGGATAGACAGGTTCGAAGCGGCAGCTCTTGAAGATATCCCCCGTACGTGGGGTCTGATCACCGGTACGGGAACCTTCAGGAGAGCAGGCTACGCTCATATTCAACTGCATCCTGTAATAAGCCGTAATGGTGCCCTTTATGCAGCTGACAGATTCCGGATACGCCTGACCTACCCCGCTGCCGGACCATCGGTTTCCGCCTCAGGTATGGCCGGTACCATATTCGATGCACTGTTCGAAGGTGGGAATCACATCTGGGAAGTTCCTGTGGAGAGATATGATTCAAGTCCCTTCTGGGGTCTGCCATGGTATGCCCTGGATATTGATACTGCAGGAATATACTGTGTTACCGGAGCTGATATCCATATTGCGGAGGGTACTCCATCGTCCAGTCTTTCACTATTCTGCGGCAGAGGGCGCGAAATGGGGGATGAACCATGGCAGAACAACTACAGCCCAAGACCTGTTCCCATTCTGATTGAGGACGGCGGAGACGGAACCTTCGATGCGGAGGACAGGTTTTACTTCTTCGGAAGAGGGCTGGCATGGTGGGAACCCGACAGTGACAGGATGCCTGCCCATTACAACCACAGGTTTTGTACCCGTAATACTTACTGGCTTACATGGGGCGGAGAAGACGGGATCAGGATGAACGTTCAGGACGGCGAGCTGACCGGTGCTCCCGCAATGCCTGACAGTTTTCTGTCAAGGCAGCACCTGGAACAGAATCTTGTCAGAACCCGCGGAATCGTGGATCTGCCGGATGACTGGGCATGGATCTGTTCCGAAGGCAGTTCTGACACATGGCACTATTTTAATTTTAATGCTTCCGGGACCAGAGGCAACGGTTTCCTGAAGATTAAACTGATTTCCAGCGACATTAAGAAACATCATGTCAGAATACTACTGAACGGAACCGCAGTATGCGATACTATCTGGAGCGGTACCGGTGAATATCTGCTTACTGTGTCCCTGAATGGAATTCTGGATTCGGGGAACAGCCTCAGCCTGCAGATAATCAAGGAATCAGGAAGCGATACTGTTTTTCTTGACTGGTTTGAAGTCTTCGGATGGACTGACAGGTCCATATCGGGCCAGGCTCAGGTACCCCTCGAATGGTGGCCCGTATATGACCGGCAGGAATTCACGTGGGAAAACGATCTCACTGATGCTCTGGTATTCCTCGTAAGTGGTGATACACTTGCGGAGAATATCAGTGTTAACGACACGTATCAGTTCGAATTTGAAGTGCCTGTATCCTGGGAGGCCAGGGAACTCTGGATCTCCGAATACGGGGATATGTGCTTTCCCTCAGAAGTACGGTTCGTATCGCCGGGGAGGATCATCGGAACAATGGATGGCGCCCGGTGCGTTTACATTGCGGCTGATGAGTTCTTCGATGATATAACCCCACTGACGCAGATGAACGGAGATATAATCGCAGTCGCCGCTTCGGAAGTTTACAATGAATTCAACGGAGGCGTCAGAGATCCCGGAGCTATTCAGGCAATGGTTTCACATATCATCGATTCCTGGGATCCGATACCCGAGGATCTGATTCTTGTTGGAGGAGGCAATTGGGACCCGCTCAATTTCGTTTCCAGCAAGATCTCTTACATTGATATTTTATACAGGAATAACTCGGATACTGTATCGGACGATGAGTTTTCAATAGTCGAGGGATCCATCCTCCCTCAGATCGCATTATCCAGAATGGGGATAACCAACCGTTCGGACCTGCAGCTGATAGTCGACAGGAGTCTTTCCTACCGCAGCAACGAAAACCGCGGGGAATGGCAGACTGTCGTACTGGGTGCTGCCGACGATGAGCTATCACCTCTTCACGGAAGTGACGAAAGATATCATACCTGGGGTATTGAAAGATTGCTGACTGATCATCTTCCCGATGTGCTTCGCCCTGAGAAACTCTATCTTATCTTTTACGACTGGAACAGCCTGTGGAACAAACCCCAGGCCCGGGAGGATTACATAAGCCTTTGGAGTGAAGGGGCTCTTGTCTCCTTTTACCTTGGCCACGGCGCCTATGACCAGCTGGCGGACGAAGGCCTTCTCTATCTTGAAGATAACGGGCTCCTTGCGTGTGAACAGCGGCTTCCTGTAGCTCTATTCGGTTCCTGTGAGGTCGGCGAGTTCCAGAATCCTTCGACCGAATGCCTGGCTCAGCAGGTAACAACATCCCGAGCAGGGGGAGCGATACTCGGTCTTGGAGCTACAGCTAAAACATCTGGTCCCCTGAACGAAATCTATTTAGGCTGTATTCTGGACAACATGTTCAGTGAGCCGGATCTTTCGGTGGGCATGTGCGTAATGCTCGCGAAGATAGACGCTGGTTACAACAGCAATACGGCCCAGTACGTTCTTTTCGGTGACGGCAGCCTCAAGCT
>JAUVUL010000260.1 GCA_030600975.1 Candidatus Aegiribacteria sp. | reverse complement strand
CTTGACAGGCAATTCCAGCTTTCCAGAAAGTTCCTGAGCTTCCAGAGCGTAGGTTTCCGATTTCCGGGGATTCGAATAAATCCCGGCAAAAGCGAGTTTGTTCAGCACGGACACCAGTTCTGAACCGGGAGGTTCCAACCTAAGTCCAGCCAGATCCTTCTCCAGAGCTATTATTTCCTCATTCGGCATATCGCTACTCCAGACTGGAACCAATTCGAAACAGAATCTTCTTCACACAATTCCGTAACTCAACAGCATAATATCCGTTCATGTTGCAGGTGTCAATTAACTAAAGGAATTCTCAATCAGCCGCTATTCAGGCTTTCTCTGAACTTCTCAAGAAACTCTATGGGATTTACATCAACGATTCCACAGCGAAGATGTTCCGCAGAGTTTATTTGTGAGTGCTGTTCTCGTTCATTCTGAGAAGACGGATATCTTCGATATCCTGATCTCTGCCTGATGCTTTTTTTGAAGCGATCAGATCCTCTTTTGATAAAAGATGGAGTTCCTGTCCATGAAATTTAACTGTATTGCGATTCTCCCAGGTTTTCTGGAATTCAATCCCAGGAGCCGCGGTCATCACATCAATTCTGATCCTGTCTTCGAAGACCGTTATCTCGTGTTTAAGAAGTTCAACTGCCGTTGTAAGCTCAGCTGTGCCCAGACCGGCCTGTTTCAGAGCCTCCAATAATCTTCCGGCATTTTCCGGTTTTGCTTCTATCAGGATGTCCAGATCGAATGTAACTCTTGGAACACCATACAGTATTGAAGCTATTCCGTCGATTATTATGTACCTTACATCATTTTGCTGAAAGCACCTGAACACTTCCTGCAGTCGATTCAACACGTTTCTTATCTCCTATATCCGGATTAATTGCCAGCATAAAATCATTGAATTCACAGAAGACTTCCATACGATCGGTCATAGACAGACTCATGAACCATCTAACCTTTGATTCCATGGACTCTTTGTTCCACCTGTCTGTATTCATGTTTTCCATAGTAACGCTTTCAAAAAGAACCGGCTTACCGGCTGGAGAATAACAGATCAATCCCTCAGTATTTGAATATTACTATACCGTGACAGTCGTCAAGGGACTATGAAGCGGCAGTTCAGGAGCGGCTTCATGAGAGATGTATGCCCTCATGAGAGCAGTCATCAATAAGATTGGCCGGACAGAGTATAACGCAGTATTATCAATTCACATTTTGAGATTAAAGTAACGGGGAACAGATTAGCTATGTTAAGAGCATATCACGACATGGAGTGAAATCCAGTTTCCCTGTGATTCCGCTATGATAAAATGAAGGAGAACCTGCAAAGAAACTTCGATCCGGCATAATGCAAACAGGCAGCGCATTGATCATCTCTCTTCTGGTGATGATGAGTGCTTTCGGTCATGTCCGAGCTGATACCGCCGTTGAGGAGTCCTTCAGTATCCTCCTCCTCGAGATCGGTCAGCCGGGCAGCTGTGAGCTGTCCTTCGTAGACAGCCTGATGCCACTGATCGAGGCGCGTATGTCAGGATTTGATGGCGTCGAGGTGGTCCGTCTCAATGATCCGTTACCGTCAGAAGAGGAATTCGAGACCCTGATCAATAACGGAGAATTGGACGTGGATGCTGCGGCCTGTATGATGCTGCAGATCGAGGATACCACTGCGTTGATCTCCTGTTCTTATATGAGCGTTTCGGAGGCTGCAGTTGAGGAGGATCGGATATGCAGTGATCAGGCCTGTATCAACATAGAGGAATGGCCGCTCGATCCGGAGGCGGTGGAGGATTTCACAGAGGCGCTCTCCATATCGGGTACCGACCCCGAAATCTACTACCATCGTGCTCTCTGCAGGGAGAGAACTGGCGACATATCCGGAGCAAGAGAGGACCTTTAAAGCTTCCTCGACTCCGATCCGTCGAGTTCCCTCAAGAAAAGAATGGCGGAGCAGATGCTGGAAAGGTTCGACTAACTCCGATTCACCACTTCTTGTTCGAGAGAAATAGATATTATCCATAGATACATAGATGCATTTTTCCCTGTCTTTAATCTTGTCCTTAATGTACTGCAACAGCAGCGTTGTTTTCCCGGACCTCGGGGACCGATCAAACCGGTTAGCCGGATTGTGAAGAAAGCAGTATCCCAATTGAATTTCATCCGCGGAAGTTTCCGGTCTTCGAAGAAGCGGTGTCGTGACATACATGTACTTTTCGGCGAATGATAAGAGTATCCAGCATCTACTCGATGTTTTGACTTCGCAGGATTGCACCCATTATCATCACCGCAAGTAGAGAATCATGGCTTGCAGCATAATTGATGCTTGAGTGTATTGGCGTTCATAAACCACATTGACGGACGGAGCCTGTTTATGATCATTTCAGTTCTTATGCAGTCACTGATTCTGATTATTTCTTCATCGCTTTCCCTGCTCGTAATTCAGGCGCAGCATGATCCCCACGGACCTCCTCCTGCTGAATCAGCATCTGAAGCAGGGCGTGTTTCCGCAGGTCCGCTGGACGGCATGGAGTTCGTAACGATCCCTTCGGGGAGCTTCATAATGGGTTCGCCTTTTTCGAAGGAGAGTGGACGGCCTGACGAGAGTCCCCGCCACACTGTCCACATCAATTCCTTCCAGCTGATGACCACAGAGGTTACTCAGGGAATGTGGGAGGAGGTGATGGGGAGCAATCCTTCCGATAATCCTGATTATGACTATGGAGTAGGAAACAACTACCCTGTTTACTTCGTCTCCTGGAACGACTGCCAGGGGTTTATAGACAATCTAAACGAGATTGACAGCAACTATACCTATCGTCTACCCAGCGAGTCTGAGTGGGAGTACGCATGCAGGGCGGGAACTGCAACAAGATTCTACTGGGGAGATAGTGATTCGGACAGCGTGATAGTGCAATACTGCTGGTACTCACCCATCTCCCGAGTTGGCTTCAACCCCGTTGGAGGGAAAAAACCCAACTCCTGGGGCCTGTATGACATCAGCGGCAATGTATGGGAGTGGTGCCAGGACCGGTATCATGACAGCTACGACGGAGTTCCGGCTGATGGCAGCGCCTGGGAGTCTTCAGAGACCTCCCGCCGTGTATTACGTGGCGGCACATTTGCCCCTAACAGCAGGCCCTGCCCTTCTGCGTTTCGTTCCTACTTCAGTGCCGACGACAGGTTCAGCACGGGTTTCCGCCTTGCGAGGTCAGCGCATTGAATCTGATATCTCCCGCTGGAGCATCCGCTGCAGGGTGACACTTTACCGAAGCATAGGGTAGCTTCTTTTACTCCCGGATGAAGTCTTTGCCGTAAAGCTGGATTATGCACTCAGGGCATATCCCATGAGTGATCTGCGCGTCGGAGTGATCGGAGATATAGGACTCGATCTGCTGCCAGTAGCCATCGTCATCCTTGACTTTCTTGCACGAGGCGCAGATAGGAAGCATGCCCTGAAGTTTCTTCACGTCCGCAAGGGCATCACGAAGCTGATTGTTCATACTGGAAAGCTCCACGTTCTTCAGACGGCAGATTTCTGCTTCCTTCTCCTTCTTCTCGATTTCGAACTGCACCTGTAGCCCAGCTATCTTCTCCATGCTCTTCTCGTTCAGGTGCTCTTCAAGGCATGTTTTCAACTCCCTGGAGTGCTTAAGAGCTTTCTGCAGATTACACTTTGCCTCGTACAGGTCCGTTATCTTCTCCAGGCAGTGGATTTCCCAGTCCTTTATCTCTAGCTTTCTTGATAATTCCAGGCCTTTACTGATAAATTCCTCGGCTTCATCGAGACGCCCCAGTTCAGTGTATATCCCGCCGATACAACCGCATGTGTAGGCAACTCCTCTTCTGTTACCGATATCCTCATACAGTTCAAGGCTCCTGATGTAGAAATCCAGAGCTGATTCGTTGTCGCCGAGGTCTTCACGCAGACCTCCCAGATTACTCAGAATGCTTGCGATACCTTTTCTGTCTCCCAGATCCTCCCTGATCTCAAGGGACTTCTGGAAGGACTCATAAGCCTTGTCCAGTTCTTCAGCAAGATCCAGTACTTCCATAGCGTAGGCTTCCGCTTTTCGGGGATCTGAATGAATCCAGGCCAAAGCAAGTTTGTTCAG
>JAUVUL010000329.1 GCA_030600975.1 Candidatus Aegiribacteria sp. | reverse complement strand
CAATTTTCAATGATCGTCTGATTATGAAGACCTTCCCTGGTCATAGCGTCTCCTGAGCCTTCGCAGCATCCTCTCAGTGATCAAAGGTCGGCTCCAGCAGTCTCCGAGGGCTGCGATCTCGTATAACCTCTGCTCTGGCATCTTAAGAAGACAGAGCCATTGTGTGACCCGGTCTGATGAAACTCCATGCCTTGCAGCAAGCTGCTTCCTGCTGAAGTCATCACGGACCATCTCGTCATGCAGCTCCTTAGCGAAGATGACGGGATTGCGATATTTTCTGGATTCCGGTTTTACTTTCGATAGATCAGGGCGCCCTATAGAGACAGGATAAGTGTGCTTCGTCTGAGTTCGACTGGAAAGGAGTCCGGTGTACCAAATATAGGGCTCTACCTACAGATGCGGGCACTTTCTATTCTCAGACATCCAAGGATAACTGGACAGTCCGGGCAGCTTTTTTTCTCTGTGGTTAAATGTTTAGTAACCAAGCCCATGCAGGAATTACCTTTATTAAGCCCCTCTCAGTCTCTATTTCTTCCGATTCGTTCATTGTGACTATTTCGGCTTCAGAGAGGTCCATTTCGTTCATCGCTTCGGAGAGAGCACGAACCTCTCTTGCTCTAGTCGATTCATCGGAGATACTAGTGCACACCTGAACAAGTCTACTTGCCGTTCCCATTTCCGAATCTCCAATGACAAAATCAACTTCATGGCCATTATCTGTCATGTAATAACTAATAGTCCCCTGGCGTCGTATGACGGATCGTCTTCTCAGTTCCAGGTAAACAGCATTCTCAAGTCTGGCGCCGAGGTTGGCTGAACCTGCCGGTGCAACGGAATAAGCGAGGCCCGGATCCACAGCATAGATTTTCCTGGGATTGGATTGACGTACTCTGACAGATCTTGAGAAAATAGAGACAGTAAAGAGCAAAAAGGCATCCGTGAAGTGATCAAGAAGGCTGTAGAGGGTGTCTTTACCGATGTTAACTCCCCTTGACCGAAGATCGTTATGAGTTTTGTGAACGGACATTCTTCCCCCGGCTTGCTGAAGGAGTGTCAGGGCGAAACTGCGCGCTGCGTAGGCGTTACTGATACCGTGTCTTTCAATGATGTCCCTTAGGAGGACAAGCTCAACATAATCTTGAAGCACTTGAACACAGCGATTTTCTTCAAGGGTCTGCACAGCCGGAAAACCACCGGTCTGAAGATATTCAACCAAAGCTGCTTCCAGTATTGAGCGGACACTTGCTCCAGGAACAGATTCAACAGGAGACATGTCCCTGAAAACAAGGAATTCTCGAAAGCTGAGTGGAAGAAGTTCAGTGGAACACCCCCTTCCGCGAAATTCGGTAGCGACCTCGGAGGAAAGAAGCTTCGCAGAGGAACCGGTAACAAACAATTTAACATTCTCCGTGTCCAGAATCCTTCGTGCGAACCTGGCCCATCCTTCAACAGACTGTACTTCATCAAGGAACAGGTATGTTTCGCTGCTTCGAGCTTCCGGTGCTAGCCGGTAGAACGCTTCAAGCAGTTTATTCATCAGACCCTGTTCAATTGGGTAGAGCCTGTCATCTTCAAAATTCACATATAGAATTCGATTTAGAGAAACTCCAGATGCTCGCAGGGTCTGAATCTCCTGATATAACCGGAATGTCTTCCCTGATCGACGCATACCGATAAGGACGGATGCCATTCCCGGAACATCCGCAAGAGATGCTTCTCTTCGTTTAATATTCGGTAGGGGTCGCTCCCTGTTTTCCGTGATCAGCTTTTCAAGAACATCCATATGTATCCTTTCGCCAAGGATACATTATGTAATATCTGACCTTCTGTCAAGTACAAATAGGTTGTAGAGTAAGTTCCGCTTATTCTCTGAAATTCAGCAAACTGCTTTCTGGTGAGGTCATCCCGAACCATTTCGTAATGAAGTTCCTGCGCGTAGATGATGGGATTTCGATAGATCTTCTTGGTGGGTTTCACTCTCCTAGTGCTAATGAATGAAGATTTCAGCATAATAACAGGAGCAAATCGGGTTCTTATGGTCATTGGAGTCGGTGTACCAAATATTGGGACGGAGCTACTCACTCCGTCCCATTATTTGGTTTAAGCATCCTCCGGGACCGGACGTCACTTGCGACACTTACGAGCTCTACCCCACCGATGGGGGCACTTTCCAATATCAGTATAAAGAAGAAGTAAACCCCTTTTCAGGGGGGGTTGCTTCAATAGGGGACTTGATTCACTCATTCACCACAATTGCTCTGTGTAATAGTAATCCTGAAGTTTGATCTACAAGAAGATATACACCGGGGACAAGGCTTACTGAAATTTGTTCTCCAGAATTGATTGATATCCGCTTGATTACCCTTCCTGTGATATCCAGTATGCCAATCTCTGCCTGACTTACTCCGACGATATCTATGTGTCCGATACCGGGAACAGAGAGTAAATTGACCACTGGTACTATTGGAACACGTGTGGAGGTTTCTTCAGAGATACTTAAAGGCCAGGAGGTGTTAATCATGCATACTCCCGGACCGGATCCTGTCATAGCAATTGCGATAAGTGGTGTGGGATAAAGATTTGACTCCAGAAGACACATATCAGCTCCACCGGAATTGGGAAGCACAACAGATGGCTCAAGGGTTGGCGATACAAAGGTTAGATACGGGTAATAAAAAGAAGTGCTAGTTATTGCAGCTAACCTCCATTGACTCTCATCCAGATAGCAGTCAAAGGATTTTAAGGAACTTGGAAATTCATAACGGTCCTGAAAATATCCATCATCGCCTCTGATTAGTGTGAGATATGAGCCACTCCAACCCAGAATCTCTGGATAGGGAGTGGATGGACCGGAGATGTTGGGAATAAAGTCAAGGTGAGGGAAAGCCAGAGACACATCATTGCTGCTCCAGATCGTGTTACCAACTATAAGTGAATTCACCCACATTACCGGGTAGTCCCCCCAATTGGAAATAGCAAGACAGGGCATTGGTGAATCACAGATATCCATAGAGGGGAAGTACATAGTACTTGAACTTTGCAGCACAACTCCTGTGTGTCCATCCCGGACTGTAATAAAACCGCCCGCAATACTGGCTCGGTCAAGTGAGTATCCCATTTCTGACCAGCCGTTACCTGTGGCATCACCTTCTGTTACACGTATCCAGGAATCTGTAGTTGATTGCGTTGAGGCAGACCAGAGAGTATTCCCCGTTTGTCCATCCAGAGCAAAAAAGGTACACCACTGCATTATTATTCCAAAAACGCCTTCATATGACGGCATGATTAAGAAAATCAAAGACTAT
>JAUVUL010000067.1 GCA_030600975.1 Candidatus Aegiribacteria sp. | reverse complement strand
GGCAACGGTTTCGTTACCTGCACCTACGGCTGCTCCGTCTCAGAGCCGGAGCAGCCGTAGGTGCAGGTAACGAAACCGTTGCCCGGTCAGGTCTCCTGGTGGAAGCCGGAGTTGACTGTCTGTTCATAGACACCGCCCACGGCCACTCGGTAAAGGTGATCGAAACGGTATCAATCCTGAGGAAAGAATTCCCGGAGGTTGCAATTGTGGCCGGTAACGTTGTTACAGCTGATGCTACAGTTGATCTGATTAAAGCAGGCGCAGACGGGATAAAAATCGGCGTAGGCCCCGGGTCAATCTGCACTACAAGGGTTATCGCAGGGGTCGGATGTCCTCAGATTACCGCTATTTACGAATGCGCGTCGGCTGCAGCAGCATACAATATTCCTGTTATTGCTGATGGTGGTATCAAGTATTCAGGGGATATAGTCAAAGCACTTGCTGCAGGAGCTTCTTCCGTAATGATAGGAAGCCTTCTTGCCGGGATATCAGAAAGCCCCGGGGAAACGGTTATTTACAAAGGCAGGAAGTATAAGATATACCGCGGAATGGGATCCATCGGGGCTATGAAGCGTGGCAGTGCCGACAGGTACTTCCAGAATGACAGAACCGAGAAGAAATACGTACCGGAAGGTATTGAAGGAATGGTTCCCTTCAAGGGACCCCTTATCGATTATCTGAACCAGCTCATCGGAGGCCTGAGACAGGGCATGGGCTACGTTGGAAGCAGTACCGTCGAAGAGTTGTCCAGTAAAGCAAGGATCATAAGAATTACATCAGCCGGCTTCAGGGAAAGTCATGCCCATGATGTAATAATAACAAAGGAAGCTCCGAACTACTCTTCTGATGGACATGCTTTCTAACCTGCTTTCAGCCGTTGCTGAGGGCGGTAAAGTCCTTCTGGAGGAGGAAAACTATCTCCTCGCAAGGGTAACAATTGATGGAAGAGCAATGCTTGCTGAAATCAGCAGCGGATCTTCAGGTGGATTGTCACCCGGAGACTGGCCGGAGATAGACGGTGTTCTGCTTCCCGATTCCCTGATCCATCCTGGAAATGACAGGAGTACCAGGATCCTTTTGTTTTCAATTCCTGACAGCGCGGAGTTATACGTTGAAACAATTATGCGGGACGGAGGTTTTTCCGAGGCGCATGCGCTCGAAACGGGTAAGAAAGCACTTGATATCCTGAAAAGGATTCACGATAACGGGCACAGAGTCGGCTACCTGGGACCCGAGAATATCCTCAGAACTGACGAAGGCAAACACTATATATTAGGCGGCGCAAGAGGAATACCGGATACGCCCTTCTCACCTCCGGAGGCAGTAGGAAGAATCGCCGATGATCCGCGAAGCGACATTTACGCTCTGGGCCTGCTGATTTTCAGGCTTATAGCCGGCAGTGACAACCGTGAGATCCAGATAGAAGCATGGAACAGCCTTTCAGACAGGGTTCTTGAACTGCTTGAGAACATGGTTTCACCTGAGGCAGACAACAGATTCCCCAATCTGGTAACTCTTGATAACAAATTGCAGCGTATAGAACCAGAAGACGAAACAAAAGAAGCGGAGACAGGTAGAAAGCACTCCTGGAATAGTAAAAGGAAAGTGTTTGTTTCTATCCTTGCGATAATCGCAATTGCAGTGATCACTGCAGTACTTCTGATCTGCAAATCCGATAATCGGCAGGAACTGCAGAGCATTGAACCCGACTCCACTGCCCGGATTCAGGAGAGTGATCCGTTCGAGGCTGATCAGGACTCGCTTTCGGAAGAAACCGGTTTCCTTCAAGGCGATACACTTGTCGAGCCTGTTATATGGATAAGCAACAGTACCGGTCAACCGGGCAGAGCCAGTGAATTCCGTCAGGGTCCGGCATCGGAGTATTCCATAGTCTACACCTGTACGGGAAGCCCCCGCAGCAATTCGATACTGCTGGCCCGCAGGGATGATCCGTATCTTCCCCTCGAGAACCAGGAAAGGATCTTTTCCATCGTAGAACACCTGGCTGAGAGCGACTCCACGATGTTGATTGCCCCCGTCGATATGACTCTGCTTCTCGGCAGCGACATTACCGATGACAGGATTCTGCCGGGTATTGTCATGCCCGTTACAGATCCCACAGGGACATTGTACATTGATATAGCTAATCATGGTCTGGAAGGTACATACGGTGGCGTGGGGGCTGCGACATGGGTAAGATCGGTTCTGAATGACAGGAGCATTATCCTCGATGGAGAGGAATGGCTGATAACGGTTGTGGATTTTCGTGACGGAGACAAACTGAACACGGAGCTGGGGATACCTGCCATTCTTGATTCCACACTCTTTCTATACCGCAATAATCTGCCCCTGCTGTCTACCGCGGAGGAAGAGTTCAGGAAAATGTTCCTTGAACACACAATAGGCGAGCATTCCCGTGCAGCCTCACCGGATCCGCCGGATATCTGGATTTTTATTGCTGATTAGAAAAATGTATGCTTATTATTGACTTTTTATAAAAAATCTCGGATATTATGTTGAAAATTGTTTTCTTATGGAGGACAGATGAAGTATAACATCAATGGTAAAGTTGTTGATCCAATCCATGGTGCTGGAGTGATTACTGAGATATCCGATCAGATGGTTTCCGGTGAGATTTGCGAATGCGTTGTGATTGAGATAGTGGTAGGAAAGAAAAGAGTAATGGTGCCTACAGAAAGTCTTGATGATGCTGAATTGAGGCCGGTTGTTTCTGAGGAGGATCTTGATGATGCGATTCAGGAACTTTTCAGGGAACCAGATGAACTGCCTAAGGACTGGCGGAGAAGAATAGAAAAATTGAAGGACAGGGTACATTCTGGAGAGCCCGGAGAAGTGGCCAAAGCCATCAGAGATATAATCGCCCGGTCCGTTCTTAACAAAATGAATCCATCCGAGAAACGCGTACTTAACGAAGCAATTAATGTATTCGCCGGTGAGGTGGCCCTGGTCAGAAATATACGCAGCGATTCCGCCAGGGATCTTATCAAGAGATCTGCCCGGGAAGGTGTTCAGCAGAACATCAAGTCGGAAATGAATAAAGAGAAAAGTCAAAGAGCCGCCATTAAAGACGGAAGCATTAAGAGTGCGGAGGAAGGGTTAAAATCAAAGAAAAGCTCGGGAGCAGGAAAATCCCGCAAGAAGTCAAGCGGGAAGAATTAATGCCCTGTAAGTGATACTCCTTTAATATGCATTCTAACAGAGAACAGACAGAGCTGGAACGAGTTCTGCTGGCAAGTGCCTACATAGGTAACGAATCGGAAGATGCCGGATCCACCCGGGAGATGATAGCTTTGATTCAATCCGCGGGTGGTACCGTTGTAGCACAGGAATCCCAGAAGAGGAAAACACCGGATCCCAGACTGTTCATAGGCAAAGGCAAGGCTGATGAACTGAGGGAAATCGCTCTCAGGGAGAACACCAATACGATAGTCTTCGATCACAACCTGTCTTCAGGTCAGGTATCGAGACTTGAGGAAGTAACAAACTGCAAGGTAATCGACCGTACGGAACTCATACTGGCCATATTCGCCGAACAGGCGCGAACCAGAGAAGCAAAACTTCAGATAGAACTTGCTCAACTTCGATATGCCCTGCCAAGGCTTTCGGGCATGTGGCACCATTTTTCAAGACTGGGTGCAGGTATTGGAACCCGGGGTCCGGGGGAGACACAGCTCGAGATTGACCGAAGACGGGCAAGATCCAGGATATCATTCCTTGAGAATAAAATTGAAGAGGTGGAATCCCGCTGGAAGGTCGTTTCTGCAGGACGTCAGGGGATGTTCAATATTACTATCGTAGGATATACAAATGCCGGCAAAAGCACTCTCCTCAATACTCTGTGCAGTACAGAGCTTTATACAGCGGATAAGCCCTTTGCAACCCTTGATACCACTTCCCGCCGCTTGATACTCCCGGACAGTTCCGAAGTGCTGATATCGGATACTGTGGGTTTCATTGAAAGACTCCCCGAAACCCTTGTCGCAAGTTTTCATACAACACTTGATGTAGTCAGGAAGGCAGACCTGTTACTGGTGGCGGTTGACAGGTCAAACCCTTCCAGAGGCAGGCATATCAATGCAGTAAGAAAAACGCTCCAGCGAATAGGCGTTGAAGAATCCCTACCGAGACTGACTGTCTGGACGAAGTGTGACGCAGTTGAAGATCTCATGTACCCAAAGAGCGGTGTTGCGGTATCAGCCTTGTCGGAGTTCGGGCTGGATGTTCTCCTGAATCGAATCATTGGATATAGAGATAGATCACTTGATTGGTTTGAACTTGTGTTTGAACGCTATGACAGTGCAGTTCTCCACTGGCTTTACAGCAATTGCATTGTAAGAGATGTTACAAATGGCGAAGATGGTTCCGTCAGGGTTCTTGCAGGAGCCTTAAGGGGTTATGATTCAGTTGAGGGAAAAATGGATGGAGCAGATCTTGTAAGAAGTTTCATTAAATTGGCTGATCCCCCTCAATCAGCACATACGGGATAGAGTGATAGAATATGTACGAAGACATTGACCCAGAAAAACTCAGAATGAACCTGAATGACAGGCTTAAGAGCCTTCATGATCTTTACTCGGGAGATCTTATATCGAAGGGTACACTTTCCAGCCAGCTTTTTGAACTTATTACCTCACGGGAAGCAAAATCCTTTTGGGATGTTACCATGAAGAAGGATATAACCGCAAGGCGCATGCTGACCATGCTTGAAGATCCTGAGCAATGGAAAGAGGATTCCTCAGCACCGGAAGAGGATAGACAGCGGATACTCAAGAAGAGGCTGGCTGATATATTCTTTTCAGCTGCAGATTCTTACGATTATGTTTTAGAAATGCTTCTTGATACAGCCAATCTTCCGCATTTTGAATCCATAATGTCTTCCCGAAACGGCAAGCCATCCGTTAAGAAATCAGGAGCCAAACTAAGCATACTGGACTGAAAACTGAACAGAAACCGGATTTTATTATCCGGGGGATCTGCATATGAAGTCCGGTAAGGAGATACAGTTGAAGAAAACCCTGTTTCACATAATCGGATTACTGCTCACCGCCGCAGCGCTATATTACCTGGTCGACTCATTTCTGAGCGGCGCTGTTCAGGCCGGAGGGTTTTCAAATCTTCTTCTCTTTGACCCTCTGCTGTTTGCCATTTCATTCCTGCTCATGGTGCTGCACCTTCTTGCAGCCGCCTGGTCGTGGATGCTGGTCTGCTCCGTTGCAGGAGCGGAGATCTCATGCGGTCAGGCTTTCAATATTCATTTCCTTGCCCAGGTTGGTAAGTACATCCCCGGCAAGGTATGGGGAGCTGTGGGGAAGATAGGACTTTCAAAAAATATAGGTATATCCTCAACGAAGACCGGGCATGCTCTCATACTTGAAACCCTCTTCATAGTAGCCGGATGTCTTCTGATGTCGCTGCCCGTAATCCCCCTGGCCGCGAAGCGGATTGGTCTTGGAACCACGCTCAGCGTACTAATCGTAGTAGCATCGATAGCTGTTGTGCTTTTCGCGGCACATCCCGGAGCTTTTAGAAAGCTGCTTAAGATCGTCGGATCCATCACCGGCAGGGACATCAATATCGACGATCCCGGTTTTGCCAGTATTCTGAAACTTCTGCCTGTTTACATTCTCGTTTTCCTTCTGCAGGGCGTTGCTTTCGTCTTTCTGGCAAGAAGCTTCGGAATGCATCTCCCCTTTTATCCCGGAGCCTTTCTTCTTCCTACGGCTGTAGGGATCGGGTTTCTTGCTGTCTTCTCTCCGGGCGGTCTGGGCATCCGTGAAGTCTCCCTTGTATGGCTCATAGGGATAATTATGATTTCCTCCGAACCGGGACAGGCATCTCTGATCTCGATTGCTGCCAGGCTATGGATAACACTGGGTGAAGCCCTTGCGTTTCTTGTTGCCGTGATATGGTGGGGAGCGGGCCGGAAGGAAAAGGCCTAGCATCCTATCTGTTTAAATGATTCAGAGTACAACTATAATAGTATACAATAGTTTACATAAATCCGGTAAGTCATAAGAACTTGACAGCAGGATAGTCTGATTAACATGCTTATTTTAATTAGTACATATATCTTTGATAATGAGATATGTAACAGTTACATAATCATCGTTAAGCGGAGCGAAATACAATGAGAGAAACGGATCCTAGTTCTATTGGTGCCTGCGGATTGCACTGTGCTGAATGCGACGTATACCTCGCCTTCAGGAACGGGAATAAGCGGCTCAAGAATGAGATCGCACAAGCGCATGGTCTTGATTCCTTGTACGTTCATTGCGACGGCTGCTGGGGTGACTTCTCGAAGATGTGGGGTATTGAGTGGCAGGAAGGCGGCAAGACATGCAGGATAAGACGATGCGCCGAGAGACATGAAGTCCGCATATGCATTGAGTGCCCTGATTTCCCCTGTCAGATGCTCGACGAGTTCCACAAGCAGGGTTACAAGAAGGCAAGGAAAAATCTGTTCAGGATGAAAGAGATCGGTATCCGAGAGTGGCTCGCGGAGAGGCAGAAGTGATGGTGCTTCACCTATAGCGCATGCAGCTGTTAGATGGGATAATCGAGGAAGTCCTGGGCAAGCTGGGATCGCTTCTGAACACCGAGGGAATAGTATAGCCTAACAAAAAAATGCACGCGGATATCAACAAACTCCGGTTTCGCCTCAGTTTGTTGTTGCCGGTGATTTGAGCGTTAGGCTCATATCTGAAGATTCAGAATTTATGTAGCTACCGGTGCGACGGGATCTACGGAGGTCGAAATTAAAGCCGCATTATATACTTGGTTATTTACGGAATATATGCCCCGGATTCGCCAAGTTCTTCAAGTACAAGCAGTGCGGAGTCTGCATAATAACCTTCCGGTGACAGCATCAGGTATCTGCTGATGGCGTCACCTGCCCTGAGGTAATCTTCCCACCCCAGATAAACCCTCGCAAGTTCCCAGCAGGCGGGAGCATGACCTGCCTCAACAGCGGGAAGAAGGGCCTCCCTTGCCTCGGCTCCCCTTGATGTCCTCCTGTAGACCGATGCAAGCAGGACAAGTGATTCGGGGCCTGTTGACCCCTGGCTCTGAATACCTTTTGAGAACCACATTTCCGCCGAGTCCATTTCCCCGAGCTGAAGGCATGCTCTTCCACTCTGCAGCCAGATATCCGGATTGGTTGGTGCACGGATAAAGGCACTGTCTGACATTAGCGCTGCGCTATCGGGTTTATCTGTATCAAGATAGAGTTTTGACAGCTCAAAGAACCCTCGATAATCGTCGGGACAGGTATCTATATACTGCCTGAAATAGTCAGCAGCACAGTCCCATGACTGCCACATCGCATGGATCATTCCGAGGCCAAGCACAGCAGTATGATAATTTTCGTTGAGTTCAAGAGTCTGCCGAAATTCCTCTTCGGCCTGCTCAAGAAGCCCCTGCTGCATATATGCCATGCCCGTATCAAGATGGAGCTGTGCGGTAAGATCATTTATGTCAATCGAAAGAGGAATTAGACACAGAATTATGAAGATCTGCATAGGAAGCCTACCCTTTCCCTGTAATTTACCTTATCATATTTCATTAAGATATACTCGTCATATATTGTTTCACTAGAAATGACAAGGACAT
>JAUVUL010000017.1 GCA_030600975.1 Candidatus Aegiribacteria sp. | reverse complement strand
CTCAACCATTTTCTCCAGCTCCTGAAGACCGGTATCGTATCCTACCGGAAGGGCATCTGAACGGGAGATTTTCAGGCCGTTGTATTCCGCCGGGTTATGGGATGCTGTAATTTGTACGGACGAATGAAACTTGTGGACAGCGGTGGCAAAATAGACCATTGGCGTTGTTGCGAGACCGATATCGTAAACATCCGCTCCTGAATCTGTGATACCCTGAACAAGGTGGCTGAGAACATCCGGAGTGGATTCCCTGCAGTCGTAACCCACAAGAACCTTTTCGGTTTCGAGGAGTCCGGGAAGGAAGAAGCCTATTCTGTATACGGTCTCTTCATCAAAATCCCTGCCGTATACTCCTCTGATATCGTACGCCTTGAATGCCTTCATCTTACGCATCTCCAAAAGAATGTTTCAGGTTGTCAGGTATTTCTATACCAGGGTCAGAACCGAATTAAGTGTTTTCTTGAGAGTGGATATTCTGAATGGCTTGACAAGTCTTCCGCTGAATCCGTAATCGGAATAATTGGACAGTACCGTATTATTAGCATACCCGCTGGAAACGATCGCTTTTACATCCGGGTCGATCTTCTTCAGCTTCTCTACCGCGGCTTCCCCTCCCATTCCTCCCGGAACAGTAAGGTCCATGATTACGGCATCGAAGGGTTCTCCTGATGAGAATCTCTCCCGGTAAAGTTCAATGGCTTCGGCTCCATCGGAAGACTCGGTAACATCGTGCCCGAGAACACCCAGCATTCCCGAAAGAACCTCCCTTACACTGGCGTCGTCATCCATTATCAGGACATGTGCCGTTGTTGAATTGATCTCCTTTTCCGGTTCCTCCCGAGAAACAGTTTTCTTCCCGACCCCGTGAATGGCGGGAAGATGTATCACGCACTCGGTTCCCCTGCCCTCTTCGGAGTAGACTCTTATGGCTCCGGAATGCCTTGATATTATAGAATAGCTGGTTGAAAGCCCCAGACCTGATCCGTCTTGCTTTGTTGTGAAATATGGGTTGAATATTTTTTTCAGGTCATCGGGAGGGATTCCCTTCCCGGTATCCTTTATGGAAATCCTTACGTATTCTCCCTCTCCCAGATGAGTATCCGAATCCTCCCCAATCTCAATATTATTGCAGCTAACGGTAATGCGCCCGCCGCCAGTCATAGCCTGGACGGAATTCAACGTTATATTATGGATAACCTGAGTGATCTGTTCCCTGTCAGCTTCTATACTTTTGAGGTTTTCCTCGAAGTCGAAAACAGCTTCCACATCCGAACCCCTCAAAGCAAAAATAACGGCTTCTCGTATGAATGGAGCAACTTCAACCGATATCTTCAGCGGAACTCCTCCCCTGGCGAATGTAAGAAGTTGTCTGGTAAGAGTTGTGGCCTCTTCAGTGGAAGCCTCAGCCTGTTCAAGGCGCAAGTTGAGTTTCGAGAGATCTTTCTCATTCCGCGCGAGGGAGATGTTCCCCTGTATTGCCATGAGTAGATTGTTGAAATCATGTGCTATACCGCCGGCAAGAGTGCCAATGGATTCCAGATGTTCTATCCTCTGAAGCTCTTCATCTAAACGGCGCTGGTCCGTAATATCCCTTATTATTCCCTCTATGTATTCCTCTTCCCTCTCTTTTGCAGTAACTTTTCGTGCAGAAATTGATGCCAGGAAGGTTGAACCGTCCAACCTTTTCAGTTCAGCTTCGAAACCGCGTACTTCGTTATTTTCTGCAAGTTTGTCCAGGAAATTTTTCCTCCCGGACGGATCAGCATAGAGGTCCTTTGCAGAAACTTCGTCAAAGTTGCTGATTCCGTCTCTTAAGAACATCCTTTGCATCTCGGGATTGTAGAAGACTATTTTACCTCCCGACTCCGTTGTCGTTCTGTATACAGCCACGGGTATGTTTTCGGTCAGTTCTCTGTACCGATTCCTGGTTTCCATCAATTCAACTTTTGTTTTAAGCGATTCCGTAAGATCAAGTGTGAGGATAACCACTTTATCCACTTCGCCATTGTCATCCTTAAGGGCGTAGAAGTGATGGGAGATAAATTCTGCTCCACCGGGAGAGGGGTTGGTGATTTTCAGCTTTGGAATGTACAGTTCCCCACCCTTTCTGTAGACTGCCTCAACATCATCAGTGTATTCCCCCAGGTAGAGATCCCTCTTGTCCATACGCAGTTCGGAACGGGGGATCATTTTTTCCTTCAGGTCTTCAATGCTCTTGTTCCAGATGTTACGCCATGAAGTATTAGCCATCAGCAGGGTACCGTTCCTGTCATGCACGGAGATGCCAACCGGTGAATTGTCCACAATAGCTTTCATTAATTTGTGGCTTCCCTTGAGCTTACTCTCGGTTTCTTTACGCTGTGTAAGGTCCCTTACCGAAATGAAAACCGCCTCTGTATCACGGTAGACCATAGGTGTTGAGAAGATCCCTGCAGACAGGGATCCTTTTCTCATTTTCATAAGCGTTTCAAATACGGCTGTTTTTATTTCCCCGTTCTCGGATTTGATGAAAAGGGATTCTATCTTGTCCCTGTCAACTTTATTGAAGAAACTCATCGGAGAGAGGGTGTAAATCTCCTCTCTGGAGAGGCCTGTCATCCTGCAGAAACTTATATTCGCAAAGAGAATTCTATCTACTACGCAGATGAGGATCCCATCCTGTGTATTTTCTACTACCGTGCGGTATCTTTTTTTACTCTCCGCTGTTCTCAGCTGTTCAAAAACCACTTCTGACAGGTCTTTCAGAATGACGACCCTGTTCTCGGTTCCAGGGATGAAACCGACGTTCGCACGCATCAGGCGGGATTCCTCTCCGGGAATCTTGATTCTGAGCGTATATGTTGAAGGTGGGTTGCCTGTTCCCTTTGCTCTGTCAAAAAAGTAGCCGGTGACACGCTCTATATCTTCTTCGGGAATAAAGCTTGTCCAGGATATCTTACCGATGATATCCTTGAAGGAAGTTTTCAATAATTCTTCAACATGATTGCTTGCTTCAATTACTATACCGTTCTTGTCCAGCACAAGCACGATATTGTCGCTTAGCTGCAGAATTGTCCTCAGGGTTGATCCACTGAGTTGAAGCTTACGCTTGACTTCCATCAAGAGGTCTGTTCCTTTGTCGGTATCTTCGACTGATGGCATATTATTCTCCTGGAAAATAGCTTAATAATATTATTATATACATACAGATCGTATTATCACAACCCCGCAGACCATACTCCTTACCTGTCCCCGGTCTGATAGAATCATCGCTGTTAACTATTACTTCAATCTTCAATCAAGCCTGAAACAGGCTGTTTCGGTTACAGAACGTCCTGAATATTCAAATCTGAACTCTCTTTCTACACTTGACAAAACGGTTATTGTTATTATCATCTAGGTGCAGCTTGCATATAGATGAAGGAGACACTATGCCCGGAAGAAGAAGAGGGGGGAGTCGAAATCGCTGCGGTAGAAGGATAAACAGATTCCTTGAACCCTGTCTTCTACTCCTGCTCCATGGCGGGGAATCCCACGGCTACGAATTGCTTGAAAACCTGGGGAGGTTCGGATTCAGCGAAAACCCCGCGGATTCAAGCACCATCTACCGTATCCTCAGAAGTTTTGAGGAGAGGGGTTTTGTAACTTCCAGTTGGGCTGAGGGTGATTCCGGTCCCGCAAGAAGGGTTTACGTTCTCTCGTCTTCAGGTGATGGATACCTTCAGATGTGGGTGGGGGACCTTGAGGAAACCGACAGAATACTTCACCGTTTCTTCAGTGAATATCAAAATCATATGGAACTGCATCACAGTAACGGCAAGAAAACTTTTAAAGGAAAGGAGTAATCATGCCGGCAGGAGACGGAACAGGACCCAGGGGAGAAGGACCCCTGACCGGAAGAGCTATGGGAAGATGCGCAGGATATCCAGCGGGCGGATACGCAACCGCTCCGGGTCGCGGTGGCGGTTACGGTTTCTTCGCAAGGAGAGGCGGTGGAGGCCGGGGCTATAGGAACAGATTCTACGAGACAGGTCGGCGCAGGTATCCGCAGTATGACGACCCCGTTTACTATCAGGAACCCACAGAAACAGAATCACTGAAGAGTCAGGTTCAGTTTGTGGCGGACACCATCGAACAGATAGCTTACCGTGTGAATCAACTTCTGAAAAGAAGAACAGAAAAGGAATAGTTAATGAAAGTAATCGTAAGTTCAACCGGAAAGAGTGTTGATTCCCCCATCAGTAAGGTATTCGGCAGAGCTGAGTACTACCTTCTAGTGGATACTGAGGATTTCACCAATAAGAGTTTTGAAAATCCCGCAGTGAACCAGAGCGGCGGAGCCGGCATACAGGCGGCACAGTTCGTTCTGAAGAAAAAACCCGGATCAGTGATATCCTCCAATATTGGCCCCAATGCGTACGAAGTGCTCAGTGCAGGCTCCATGCCCTGCTACATTGCCAAAGGTGGAACCGTCAGGGAAACGGTTGAGGCTTTCAACCGGGAAGAACTCCCGATGATGGGAGCTGCGAATGCCGATTCACATTCCGGAATAGCAGGAGATGTGAACAACTCCCCGAAAGGGGCCACCAATGAAGAGGATGATCTTGAAATGCTGACTGCCAGGCTCAGAGATCTAAGAGGCCAGGTTGCTGAAATTCTCCAGCAACTGGATAAAATAATGGAGGAACAGACCTCATGAGGATTGTCGTATCATCAGACAGCAACAGAAAACTTGATAGCTCGGTAAGTCATCATTTCGGAAGGTGCCCGTACTTTACTGTAGTAGATATCGAAGAGAACGAGATCATCAATGTGGAATCTGTGGAAAATCCATACTTCAACGCCCATTCCCCCGGACAGGTACCCGCCTTCATAAAGGAGCTTGATGCTGACGTAATGCTTGCCGGTGGTATGGGGCGAAGAGCCATATCCATCTTCGAGAACTTTGAGATCAGATGCTCATCCGGCGCAGCAGGTTCCGTGAGAAGCGCAGTTAACCATTACATTGCTGGCAGTCTTCCGGGAGCTTCCCCCTGCCGCGAGAGCATCGAGCACGCCCATGACGGCTATGAGCATGAACCCGTAGAGCGTATCAGGGAAGAAGCGGCAGCCCTTCTGGAGAAGCTTGATGAGGTAATAGTCAGGCTTCCGAACAAAAAGGAAAAATAGTCTGGAGGATAAGCTTATGAACGGAGAAGGAAGAAGACAGGGAAGGAGTTCATCCGGAGGAAGAGGTCGTGGCGGTGGACCGTTCGCCGCCGGACCAGGCGGTGACTGCGTCTGCCCCAGCTGCGGATACAAGCAGCAGCATCAGGTTGGTCAACCGTGCAACAGCCTTACCTGTCCCAAGTGCGGAACAAGAATGACCCGCGAGTAGACCAGCCGGGCATGGTAATAGCAATAGCCAGCGGTAAAGGCGGCACCGGCAAGACTACTGTAGCGGTGAGCCTTGCCATCGCCGCCGCCGAAGAGTCTTCTGAAAAACCACTGCTTCTTGACTGCGACGTAGAGGAACCTAATTCCGGTCTTTTCCTTGACATAGATTACACCTCCGGGAGGGATACCGGAGTGCTGGTTCCTGAAGTCAATCATGAGAAATGCACTTACTGCGGTAGATGTTCCGAGGTTTGCGTATGGAACGCTATCGCCGTCGCGGGAGAGAAGGTTCTGGTATTCCGTGACCTATGCCACGGCTGCGGAAGCTGCGGTCTTGTCTGCCCGGAAGATGCCATCAGTGAGATAACTCATGTAACAGGTAGAATAGAGGGGGGTACGGACGGTTCTATTAACTTTGCCAGAGGAATTCTCAATGTAGGGCAGGCCATGCCCGTTCCCGTGATCTCATCCCTGCTCAACGAGTACCTTCCTCGAGCGGGCAGTTCCACCGTCATTATTGACTCTTCTCCCGGAACATCCTGTCCGGTAGTCGAGGCTGTCAGTAGAAGCGATTACGTTGTTCTTGTAACGGAGCCGACTCCGTTCGGTCTTCATGATCTCAAGGCAGCTGTGGATGTAGTAGTCAACCAGTTGAACCTTCCTGCCGGTGTCATCATCAACCGTAATGGAATAGGCAACAATGATGTTGAGAAGTACTGCCTTGCCTCAAATCTGCCCATTCTGGCGAGGATACCCATGGACAGGAAAATAGCCGAGTTGCTCTCAGAGGGAATTCCTCTGCTTAACGGCTTTCCAGAATACATGGAAGTGTTCCGGAATGTTCTGACAGCTGTCAGGGAAGAGGTAATAAAGTGAAGCAAATCGTCATTCTCAGCGGAAAGGGCGGAACGGGAAAAACCTCTCTTACAGCGGCTCTTGCTCATAAGGCTGCAGATCTGCACAGGCTTGTTCTGGCGGATGCTGATGTTGATGCCGCAAATCTGGAAATACTCCTGAAACCGGAAAAACTGGAAGAGTTCGCCTTCATAGGGGGATACAAAGCTGAGATCGATAACGAAATGTGTACCGGCTGCGGCAGGTGCTATGATGTTTGCAGGTTCAGTGCAGTGATTCCCCCGGATTCTTCCGAAAACAGATACAGGATCGACAGAATCAACTGCGAAGGATGCAACTCGTGCGTTTACCAGTGTCCTGAAAATGCGATAAAAAGTGAGAGAACAACTGCCGGAGCATGGTTTGTGTCCAGATCTGTCTATGGTACACTTTACCACGCGGAGATGAAGGCGGGAGAGGAAAATTCCGGCAAGCTCGTTACAACCGTCAAAAATGCGGCAATCGCCAAATCCAGAGAGATCGATGAATCCATCCTTCTGGTTGACGGTCCTCCGGGAATAGGCTGTCCCGTAATAGCCGCATGCGCAGGGGCTGATCTTGCCATCCTATCTACTGAACCCGGCGTATCGGCTATTCATGACCTCTCCCGTATTCTTGAAACTGTAAGACACTTCGGAGTTACACCTGCGGTATGCATCAACAGAAGCGACATCAACCCCCGTAAGACCCGGGAGATAGAGAAATTCTGCGAAAAGGATTGTATCCCTCTGCTGGGCAGAATACCTTACGATCCCATCGTCACGCGATCCATGTCAAAGGGTCTTCCGGTAAACGTTTTCGATCCTTCCTCTCCGGCCTCAATCGCGATTTCCGGAATATGGGAAGCCACTCATTCCCTAATCAGAAAAGGTTCAGATGCAGTCGAGACAAAGGTGTGAATTACGTTTGTTGATGAATGCTACTGAAACCGGGTCCGAACCTCCGCGATCACCAGCCCGATGGGAAGATAACTGATGAAGGTTAGATCGCTTGCTCACGCGAACTGCGTCGTGTGCAGTTCCTCGAACGAACACGGACTCGGTCTGAGCTTCAAGAGGTTTCGAGATGGTAGCGTGGAAGCAACGTTCGATTGTAATCAGGTCTTCGAGGGATATCGCAATGTGCTGCACGGTGGGATTATATCTACTCTTCTCGACGGGGCGATGACGAACTGCATGTTTGCGCACGGCATTCATGCTGTAACTGCCGAATTGAATATCAGGTTCCGGCATCCTGTAGCATGCTGCCAGTCAGTTACCGTCCGGGCATGGATTACCCGATCCGTTGCTCCGCTTCACCTCCTGCAGGCCGAGATATCGCAGAACGGTCAGACTATGGCGACAGCGACGGGCAAGTTCGTGCGGATAGAGGAACAGCCTGATCCTGAGTCGACCGGAGTTGTAACAGCTACAACCGGTAAAGAGTACTGATATGCTCTGTCCCTGCCCCGTCCTGGACAGGGAGATCACTGAAGATGAGTACTGCTTTTGCAAGCTCTTCTATCGTGCTGATGCAGTAAAATGGTGAAGTAATGATCGCTTTCGGACCGGTTCCTTCTCGGCGCCTTGGCCGCAGTCTGGGCATCAACAACATCCCGTCCAAGGTATGTACATATTCCTGTTTGTACTGCCAGGTGGGGCAAACCATTCTTAAGGAAGCAGGTCGACAGGTTTTCTACCAGCCTGACGAGCTACTCGGAGATGTCAGCAGCAAGGTCGAGAAGGCCGGACAAATGCACGAACCGATTGACTATCTCACCTTCGTACCCGACGGTGAGCCAACGCTGGACATCAACCTCGGTCTGGAAATCGACCTGCTACGACCTCTTGGGGTGAAGATTGGTGTGATTACGAACGGTTCTTTGCTGTGGCGTGAGGACGTCAGAACAGAGTTGATGAAGGCAGACTGGGTTTCGATAAAAGTGGATTCAGTGATCGAGAAACCGTGGTATATGGTCAACCGTCCTCTCAGGATCCTGCGGCTTGATCTAATTCTCGATGGGATTCTGGAGTTTGCCCATGCCTTCAAGGGAATGCTGGTGACAGAGACGATGCTAGTCAGAGATATCAACGATACCATAACCAGCGTTGAGGAGATCGGTAACTTTCTGGCGAGCATTCAGCCGGATATTTCCTACCTTGCTGTGCCTACAAGACCACCAGCAGAAAAGCGTGGGCAGCCTCCCAGGGAAGAGGTCGTTAATCGAGCCTACCAGCAGCTCAGCAGGAAGCAAAACCGGATGGAGTTCCTTGTCGGCTACGAGGGGAACACATTTGCGTTCACGGGGAATGCCAGGGAGGACCTGTTAAGCATCACGGCGGTCCACCCGATGCGAAGGGATGCTGTCGAAGATTTCCTGAAACGGGCGAATGCCGATTGGGCGGTTGTTGATGACATGATCGGCCGAGGAGAGCTCGTTGAGACGGAACATTATGGGAAGATGTTCTATCTCAGAAAGTTCCGTAAAGAGAGCTGGTCCTGAACTTCTGTACAGAGAAGCTGATGTTGCTAGGTATAGTATCCCCGTATAACCGCTATTCCGAACGAGGATTATCAATCGGTTCGTTTTGTGGCGTTGACCTTCTTTATACATTTTGTTTATCGTACAGGCGTATACTCAGGCGATAGGAGCGGGACATGAAGAAAAAGAAGGATCCGAGCTGGATAGCGGCAAGGATGATAACCGCGGTTTCTTCCCAGAAAAATCCCGAGGATAGGATCAATGCACTTGCCAAATTCATCTCCGGATATAAACCGGATGATATCTGTAAAGTTCTGGGTTCGATTGTCACAGATGCCTGCCAGCATATAGAGGCCGGTTTAACATTCATTTCATTCATAGATAGGCCTTTCCTGAAAAAAGGCGCTCCGGACTGGGACTGGGGTGGTCTGGATGACTGGTTCTCAAGAACAAAACTCGAAGAGGTATGGATCCTTTACAACCGACTTCCCTCAGGTTCAGCAAAGTATGTGATAGCAAAGATATCCTTACTTATCGAGGTTATTTTCGTGCTTATAGAAGATGATCTTCTCGACCCCGAATTGGACCTGGACTGCACGGGCGCAGACATTGCGCTGATCATACTCAAGGAGGCGGGAAAAGAAGATTCAACTTTCAGACTAACTCTCAGTTCCTTCCCGGTAGAGATACGCAAATTCATGAAAGATATTCTTGCCGAATTTGATTTCATAGAAAAAACTCCCGGAATATGGCAGTTCACTTTTAGTCCATCGACACTGGATAACTTCGCTTCGGGAAACAATCTCCTGGTTCATATGGGATCCGGTCAAATGTCGCAGGCCATATCCCAGAGAAACGCTGAAAACCTTGTGAAAAGACTTGAGCTTCTCGTGAAAGCTCTTCAAATGTTTCCCTCGGGGCACCCATCAATAGATCCCTCAGCAGAATCATTTCTTAACACCCTGTCCAAATTCTACAAAGAGAAGGAACAGGTAACTCTTTCGGTAATGGGTGATACCGTTATGATTAACGATATTAGCGTGGCAAGAAAGAGCGCCAGTATGAGCGGGTTTATCAGAGCTTTCACTGAACGGAAAATGAGCAGCCTGACGTTCGATAAGAGAGTAACGGTTGAGGATATGAAAACATTCGCAAGGATATTCAACAGACCACCCGCATACATTTCAGAACACGGCGGGATGGACAGACTTCTTGAACTCAGAGGACTGAATTCCATTTCCATAAACCGATTCCACTACCAGCTTATTTCAGAAGGCGGTGACACAGATCAAATTCTGGCACGGGGAGAAGTCACCATTGAGGACGCCATCTTCTCCGAACTGATAGACAGGCTTGAAAGGGGAGAAAGCATAGATTCCCTTCCGGGCAGCAAGATTGGTGATGCCCTTAAATCCGTTCTTGCGGCCGCTAAGGAAAACAGGGAGGAACAGAGAGGGATGATAGCCAGGTTCGTATTCGCCCTTGATCCCACCCTCCTTGAAAAGGGGCTTCTTTCAAACCGTGTTATTCAGAGAGGAATGGCATGGAAGGCTGTCCGCAAGATTATAGACAGGCTTCTGGCAAGTCTTCCCTCTCCGGACCCGGATACAAGGCACAGGACTGTGGGTAAACTGCAGGATATGGCTCTCCTGGCCGTGGAGCGGGGAAAAGAAAACTCAACAATACAGATAATCGAGAATGTTTCCAGCCTTCTGAAGCGCGAACAGGATCCGGACGTTCTTTACAGGGGAGTAATCCTCACAGCTTCACTTATGGAAGCGCTTCTTTCCAGGGGCATGATGACAATAGCCCTTGAAGCG
>JAUVUL010000370.1 GCA_030600975.1 Candidatus Aegiribacteria sp. | reverse complement strand
TGCCCTTCAATACCTGAGGCGCAGGATGGGAGAAATCGGACTGGAGTATTTCCTTGATTATAATTACTCCCTACCCTACACTGCCCTTGATCCAGCCAGTGGTCAGAGGATCGAATTCACCAATCTCGCAGGCCTGTTGCACGGTACCAACAGAACAGCCATACCGGTGTTGATAGGTGCTCATTACGACAGCTCAATCGATGCGCCATGTTCAGATGATAATGCAGTTTCAGTAGCTCTCCTTCTTCGTGCTGCTGAAATCCTCATGAAAAACACCCACAGGCGTAACGTGATACTGGCGTTTTTTGATGCGGAGGAGGTGCCATTTTTTCAAACTGAGAACATGGGGTCCATACGGTTCTACAGGGATCACTGCAGGGGATTGGATTTCGCATGTGTAATTATCCTCGATATGATCGGTCACGATTTCCAGGTGGGTATCCCTCCGGTGGACATATTTCTGCGAAGGATCCGCGAACTGCTTTTCGTATTGGGGTCGGAGAGCCACACTCAGCTTCCATCCATTGTAGAGCAGGCGGCATCAGGTACCGGACGGCTCAGGATAATCCCCACTCTGAACAGGTACATAGGTGATATGTCAGATCATCATGCGTTCAGAATCGGAGGCCAGCCCTATCTCTTCCTCAGCAAGGGTCGAGGGCGCCATTCCCATCAGCCGGAGGATGGAATCGACTGGATAAACTTCAGCAGAGTAAGGGAAGTATTGGATTTTCTGCTAGAAATCGTAGGGTTGCTGGATAATACTCCCATGAACAGGGGAAGGCAGATCATCGACCCTTATGAGTTCGAGATAAGAATGATACAAAAGGCGATCGGATGGCCCCTTCCCCTTATGCTGAGACGTATGGGATTCCGCAAACGGTCCCTGCACTCCAGGGAGGATCTGGATGCTCTTGCCGGGAAACTGTCAGAGAAGATAAAACTCTAGCCCCGGTGATCTGGAAATCCAGCCCGGATTGAAAGACAATGTTCGATCCTGAGACGTGTTTTCCTGCCCGGGCAAGTAGTATGACAAAGCTCTGTAGTTCTGAAAGCAAATGTCTGCCAGAATTTTGCATAAGGATATTCATCACGGGATTTCAAGTAAGCTTTTTTCACGCTTGCTGTTTTGTCCGTGCCGGACTCAGCCGCCTGATATCCTTCTCGATCACCGAAACGGGAAAAGGTTTCCCGTGTGCGGGATAAACCACCCTGGCTCCTTTATCGATCAGCAGTTCCCAGCTTTTTACTACTGCACTCATATCCTCAGCGAATATGGGCAGCCCCGGTGATAACCGAAGGGGAAACATGTTCATGGCCATATCACCGACAAAGGCTTCCTGAATGAAGCAGTACACTGAGGGAACCGGAAGTATGACCGGGCGTCCAGATGACATCTCCAGGAATTCCATATTCCTCAAGGGAAATACCTTCATTCCCGATCAGAAGATCAACACCTGTTGCCTTTACTTCTTCAACCGGCATAATGTATCTGCGAAGTGACATGAACATCCTGCCCCACAATGTAACCCCCGGAGGCGCAGGCATGACAGGATTCTCCAGCCACTTCGATTCACTGATGTGCATTGCAAGCGAAGCACCTGTAGCTTCTTTGATCTCGGAGGCTGATCCTACATGATCTGAATGGCCATGAGTTATAACAATCAGTTTCACCTCTCCGGGAACGATCCCTGCCGCTTCAAGCCCTTTAATGAGATTCCTGCTCTTCCCGGGGCAGCCACAGTCAACAGCAATAACCCCGTCTCCCCAGAGTACGTAACTTCTGCTGAATCCAAGGGAGATGGGTATGATGTTTACACTCATTGTCTCCTGTCCTTCCTTTGAGTTCTCGGTGAAGATATTCAGGGTTTACCGCATATGTAGGTTATTAATATTGACAAGCTAATATACAACCCGTTAGGCTTAATCGGGTTAACTAATAGCCGTGATTCGATCAATGATGGATAGCATTGCCATTACAATACATCTGATGGTCCGCTTCGAGATCCGAAGGTGACCAGCAAGCCGTAACTACGTCAGGAGAATGAAGATTCCATGTGGGCTTATCTAGGTTACGCGACCATTCTTGGATTGTCGGCCGGCGTTTCACCCGGTCCACTGCTTGCCATCGTGATAACCCAGACCGTGAAACACAATGTCCGCGAGGGCATTAAAATAGCTGTCGCGCCGCTGATCACCGACATTCCTATCATTTGCATCGCTCTTTTTCTCTATCACTATTTTGATGAGCCGGATTTCGTGCTGGGTGTGATTTCATTCATTGGTGCCGCCTTCGTGTTCATCCTTGGAATCAACAGTATTCGCCAGAAGCCAGTCAATCTCGAATCATCCGTTGAAGAACCAAGGTCATATCTCAAAGGTGTTCTGGTAAACGCTTTCAGTCCGCATCCGTATATATTCTGGTTCTCAGTCGGAGTGCCCACTATCATCAGAGCATCACGAAATTCCCTGGTCGTATCCTTCACTTTTATTCTGTGTTTCTTCTTTTTCCTCGTTGGGTCAAAAATAGCTATTGCTCTGCTTGTTGGAAAATCACGCGCGTTTCTTTCCGGATCAGCTTATCTATGGACGATGAGAATTCTGGGCCTGTTCCTTATAGGCTTTGCCGTTCTTCTTCTTACGGAAGGGATCTCTCTGACTGGAATGGATTAGCCTGCATTTTTCACCAGCTTTTGTTTCTGTAGATTTCTCCAGGAACCAAAACCTTCTG
>JAUVUL010000346.1 GCA_030600975.1 Candidatus Aegiribacteria sp. | reverse complement strand
GGGAACTCGATAAGAACCTCTCTGAGGGAACTCTCAAGCCTTCCGTCAGGCAGAAGCGAACTGTGTGGGGCTTCCCGCAGTATACCGCAGTCATCACCCCTTCCAGAACGCCAGTGGCTGATAGAAGCGGTTACTTCCAATGACTCCCATGTATTCCTGAAGGAGGCCGATATTTTCCCATACCGTTCCACACCGGCAGCGGTAAGTGGTACAATGATCTCACGAGTGGTTTCAAAATAACCGGAATCAGGCGATGAACAGTCCAGGATAATACTGTGTTCGAGGTAAACCGCGTCAGGCGCTGATAAGATAAGCAGCAGTATCAGTGCCAATATCAGATGCCCCCGTCAGCGAGCTCCAGATCAGGTGGGACAGCGCTGGAAGTCCTGTTGGAATCCAGCAGCGTAAGGCTTCCCATGGATCTGCTGATAGCATCAACATCCGAATCTCTAGGATCAACAACGGGTACAGAACGGTATCTGTCGTATGCGAAAACCCTTCCCGGCTCAAGCTGTCTGAACGATATGTCAGTTGCGAAACGTGCCATCTTCGTCCATTTCATGCCTGCTATTTCATCGGGTTCAACCTCCGGCACGTTGATATTCAGGATCGTTCCTTCCGGTATTTTTCCTGCAATTCCTTTTTCCATCAGTGATTCAAGAACGGAAGATGCTGTTCTGAAAAAGGGTTTCCGGTTGGAGGTCGTTACCTGAACACTTATGGCAATTGATGAAATATCCCAGAGTGCGGCTTCAGTAGCGGCTGCAACGGTTCCGGAGTAGAAGACATTGTTCGCAAGGTTAGCGCCGGGGTTGATCCCTGAAATAAGAAGATCCGGTGGGTTATCTTTCATTACCTCCATCAGCGCAATCTTAACACAGTCCGTTGGAGTACCTTCCAGAGACCATTTCCGAAAGCCTTCCTCCTTCAGTTCCATTGAGGAGTAAAGCCCGAGAGCGTGGCTGGTGCCGCTGCAGTGGTGAAGGGGAGCCACAACCCATATCTCGTGATCATGCTTCAGCAGATTTTCAAGCACTACAAGCCCGGGCTGGTTGTATCCGTCGTCATTTGTAAGGAGTATTCTCATACTGTTAAAGGGACTTATGGAGAGTGAACCGGTGCACAGTACCCAGTGAGTAATCCGTGGGAACGAAAGCGTAGTCAAGCGTCCAGCTTCCCGCAGAAAGGCCTATACCTGATGTAAAATCTCTTGAATCATCGAGGAATCTCATCCCGAAGCGGAGTTTAAGCCATTTCTGCGGCGTATATTCTATTCCGCTGCCGGCTGAAAGTGTATTGTCAAGAGGTTTTCCGATTTCCGCTGATACTGCAGCATCCCCGAACGGGAAATCAAAACTGTACCTGCCGCCAAGTCTCCACGTGGCTGGAAGCCTGAAATCATCTTCCACCATTGTGACTGAAGGCCCTAAATGCTGCAACGCAGCGGAAAGATCAAGGCCGGTTAAAGGATGTATGACGACACCTGCGTCAAAAGCAATTCCTGTAGCGCTTTCCAGCCATATCTTCTCGCGGAGGAGTTTAATACCAAGGCCAAGGTCGAATATTCCAAGCCTTATACCGGCTGCCGCATGAAAGGATATATCCCATGCGGAAAAGGTTGTAATCGGTTCGGAGGTGGCAGTCTCCCTCATTTCAAGGTTTCCCACATATAAGAACCGGGTTCCGAGGGCGCACTTAACCCGGTTGAGGTTGAAACTCCAGGAAAGAAAGTTCTGTGTGGCATCGCCAAGCCACTGGTTATGACCTGCGGATAAGTATCCTGTATCCATCGATGCAAGCAGGGCCGGGTTCGTAAAAACGGCCAGGTTACCGCTGTTCAGGAGACCAGTTCCACCAAGTGCTGCCGCCCTTGCACCCGGATCTATTTTCAGAAAACTGAAAGCTCCGGCACCGGCATCACGGTAGACCTCGTCGGATGAGAAGGCAGGGAGCACCGCAAGAATCATAACTGCTGCAAATAGTATTGTTTTCATTTATCACCATTCTGAATATTGCGCTCGGTGTATTATCATTATTAAGTGTCATGTCAAGCATCAAATGACGCATCTTGCTCGTCCATTGGCGCTCCTGCAGCGTTACGGATTCAGTTACATAGCTCTGCTATGCGCCTTCACCCGTGCCTTGCAGGAACACCAAATGACTTCGCAAATATACGCCATCTGAAACTTAACATAACACTAGCTTCTACCGCGCAGTTTAGCAATAGTTCCACATTCGGAGAGAGAAACAGGGAACCGGAGGCATGCTTGAAAGCTGTTCATTTCGCGACCGGAAGACATGACGGGATCTGGAACATGGCTTTCGACAGGTATTTGATGGAGCTTGTGAGGGAAAACAGGTGGGATTTCGTTCTGAGAACCTACGGCTGGGACCCCCCATGTGTTTCGATAGGTAAGCTTCAGAAAGCTCAACGTGAAGTTGACTCAGAAAGGCTTATTGCCGACGGTTACGGGCTGGTGCGCAGGCCGACAGGCGGCAGGGCAGTATGGCATGAAACGGAATTGACCTACAGTATAGTCGCTGCATCCGATCACCCCGCAGTATCAGGCTCCATAAGCGAAGCCCTCAGGAAAACAGCTGCGCCTATGGTAAAAGCCATGAATTCTCTTGGGATCAAGGTTGCGGTAAGCCCCGCGGAGAAGCACAGAGCAGGAAGCCCGAGATCGTCCACCAATCCATGCTTCACTTCACACGGTAAATGGGAGGTCGGAACCCCCGACGGAAGAAAACTGGTCGGAAGCGCGCAGGCCCGCAGCCTGGGAGTATTTCTCGAGCATGGTTCGATTCTCTTCGAGAACGATCAGCTGAAGATACTGGACTATCTTCCGGAGGATACTTCTCCGGGTTTGAAGGAAATCCTCAGGCAACACCTTACGGAAGGTATCGCCTGCGTGCACGAATTCAGCCCGGGCCTTGAAATAAATGATATGGAAAATGCCCTTCATGAATCCTTCTCCGGAATCGCAGGAATTGCTCTTGAATACCTGCCCCATGAAGAACTCGAGGTTGAACGTCTTGGCGAACTTGAATGCGAGTGCAGAAATGACATATAAGAAGAAGCCCT
>JAUVUL010000135.1 GCA_030600975.1 Candidatus Aegiribacteria sp. | reverse complement strand
GTTCTTCCCTGGACAGTTCAGAGCTCATAGTCAGCCTGGCATACGCAGCTCTGAACAGGGGAAAGAGTCAAGGAGGTAACAAGGCTGTCCTGTGGTCAGCAGAGGGAGATGCATGGGATCTCGATTCGGGAATGCTCACAATCTTCAACACCGGGGATCCCGGCTGGGACCATTCTGTAAGTGTTACTGTCCTGGAACTGCTTACAACGGACAGACCTTCACTGGAACTGGTTGCTGAGCGGCTCAGGGATGCCCTGCGGAGCGAATTTATCTATCTGGAGGATGGAAAAGGGAACAGTTCCATTATCGGAAGCAGAATTCTCAGAAGAATTCCTGAAGAGATCCGTGAGAAGTCAGAAGACAGTATATCCACGCATTCTGGAATACTGGGCAGGTACGACGCCCTTTCGGTAAGACTCGCATGCGGAGGCAGGCTTATCTCAGCATGGGATAGCATGGAGGTTGTATCCTGCAGTCTGAAGAATATTTTCAGGGCTCTATCCACCCTTTCCAGTCTCCTTATTCAGAGTGGGTCAGTTATTCCCGGACTTCCGTCTGAAGAACGGCCTTAAGAAAACGTCCTGTATATGAATCGCTGTTTTCAGCCAGCTGGTCAGGTGTACCCGTTGCTATTATCCATCCTCCCGCATCGCCTCCATCGGGGCCAAGGTCCACTATCCAGCTGGCGTTCTTGATAATATCAAGGTTGTGTTCTATGACTATTACGGTGTTTCCCGCTTTGACCAGCCTTCCCAGGACCATAAGGAGCTTCTTTACATCATGAAAATGGAGGCCTGTGGTGGGTTCATCCAGAATGTACACTGTATGAGTTGACCCGGGACGCGACAGCTCCTTCGCAAGCTTGATCCTCTGTGCTTCACCTCCGGAAAGGGTTGTTGCCTGCTGCCCAAGCTGGATGTAACCCAGACCTACATCGTCCAATACTTTGAGAATGCGGTATATGGCGGGAATTCTCTCGAACTGAACGAGTGCTTCGCTGACGGTGAGATTCAGCACTTCCGCGATATTCAGCCCTCCATAAGTGACTTTCAGCGTTTCGCGGTTGAACCTGCGGCCACTGCAGGTTCGGCATTCAATGAAGACATCGGAAAGGAAATGCATCTCTATCTTTATCACACCTGCGCCCTTGCACTCCTCGCATCTGCCGCCCTTAACGTTGAAACTGAATCGACCGGGTTTGTATCCACGGACCTTCGCCTGGGGTGTCTGGGCGAAAAGTTTCCTTATAAGGTCGAAGACTTTTGTATAAGTCGCAGGATTGGACCTCGGTGTCCTCCCGATTGGGTCCTGGGAGATGTTGATGACCTTGTCCACATTCGCAGCACCCTCCAGTGAACCGTATGGGCCGGGACGGAGTTTCAGCGAATTGCCGGTAGCTGTAGAAAGGGCCGGGTAAAGTGTCTGGCTGATAAGAGAGCTCTTGCCCGATCCCGATACCCCTGTAATGCAGAGGAACCTTCCAAGAGGAATGGTGAGGTCGATATCCTTCAGATTGTGAAGGCTTGCCTTTTTCAGTGTAAGGAAGCCGTTGCCTTCCCCGGAAACGGGTACGGTCCTGTGAATGAATTTCCTTCCGGAAAGGTAGTCACCCGTAAGGGATCCCTCCGAGGACATTATATCCGCGGGGGTTCCGGCGGCAACGATATTACCTCCATGAACACCTGCCCCCGGGCCGAAATCCACCACATGGTCAGCAGCCAGAATAGTATCATGATCATGCTCCACCACAAGAACGGTGTTGCCAAGGTCTCTGAGTTCCGCAAGAGTAGAGAGTAGCCTTCTGTTATCCCTCTGATGGAGGCCGATTGTAGGCTCATCAAGCACGTAGAGAACTCCCGTAAGGCCACTTCCTATCTGGCTGGCCAGCCTTATCCTCTGGGCTTCTCCGCCCGAGAGAGTCGGTGAAGCCCTGTTCAGGGTAAGGTAATGAAGTCCAACGTTAACAAGGAAATTCAGTCTGTTGCGTATTTCCCTCAGGAGTTCTACCGCAATCTCCATCCTCCAGGGATCAAGCTCAAGATGGGCGAAGAATTCATGAAGTTCGCTGATTGTCATGGAATTGAGTTCATGAATACCTCTGTCACCTGCAGTCACCGCCCTGGCTTCCCTTCTTAGTCGGGTTCCGGAGCAGGCTGAGCAGTCGGACTTGTTGAAGAACCTCTCGTAAAACTTCCTTGCCGCCTGGCTGGTTGTACAGCTGTAACGCCTCTCCAGTCTGGGTATAACACCTTCCCAGTTCGTTTCCCATGTTCCGGTGCTGTTGCTTGATGACCAGGTAATACTGATTTTTCTGTTGCCGCAGCCGTAGAGGATTTCGTCCTGCACCTTCTGAGGCAGGCTCTGCCATGAAGCTCCGAGGCTGAAATTCAGCTCCCTTGCAAGTGCCCGTACCAGGTTCTTTCCGTGACCCGCCGGTATCCCCCAGGGACCAACAGCTCCGTCCTTTATGGACAGCGCCTTCCTTGGAACCACCAGCAGGGGGTCAACCTTGAGTTCGTATCCCAGACCAGAACATTCCTGGCACATCCCCACGGGATTATTGAAACTGAAAAGCTGGGGAGTGAGGTCAGGCATGCTTATGCCGCACCATGCGCAGGCACTGTGTTCGCTCATCAGGGTTTCTTCTCCCGAATCGACATCGATCACAGAGAGTACACCCTCCCCTTCCCTCAGGGTTGTTTCAACGGAATCCATAAGCCTGCTGGCGATACCCTCTTCGCACACTATCCGGTCGACAACAAGATGGATGTTATGCTTCTTCCTGCTGTTCAGTTTGATGTTTTCCTCGAGATCCCTGGTTTTTCCGTCGATAAGAACCCGGACGTAACCTCTCTTCCTCAATGCCGGGAAGAGGTCTGCATGGGCTCCTTTCCTGTTCCGCAATAGGGGAGCCGTTATCAACAGTCTGGTCCCTGCCGGGAATTCCAGAATCCTGTCAACCATCTGTTGTGGTGACTGGCTTGATACTTTTCTGCCGCACTCGGGGCAATGGGGAATACCCACCCTTGCGTAAAGAACCCTCATGTAATCGGATATCTCAGTCACTGTTCCTACTGTTGATCTGGGGTTATGGCTTACAGTTTTCTGTTCAATAGAAATAGCAGGTGATAGCCCCTCGATGCTCTCGTAAAGGGGCTTTTCCAGCTGTCCCAGGAATTGTCTCGCGTATGCTGAAAGCGACTCAACGTACCTTCGCTGTCCCTCTGCGTATAGAGTGTCGAATGCAAAGGAACTCTTTCCCGAACCGGATACGCCCGTGAGGACTACGAGCTTGTTCCTGGGAAATTCCACAGTGATATTCTTCAGATTATGCTCCCGGGCTCCCCGTACGATTATTCTATCCACATCACTCTCTCTTTACAGGAATTTACCTTCACAGTACTTCATACAACCATATACTATACAACTAAAGAGGGAACTTGGAATGCGCCACAATAGCACGTCGCCTGTACACCGACCGGAAGAGAGCTGCTTCGCAGTGTTTGTAAAATACTGTGGGACAATATTCTGTGGATAGAGATGTTTCTGGCACGATGATTGCTCGAAATATATTCGCATTAATACCCGACAAGCAGGAACTGATGGAGGTTCCGGCCGGATTATGAAATGATCAAGAATTGAATTTGGAAGAGAACATGAGAGGATAACCAATGGGAAAGATAATTGGAATTGACCTTGGAACCACGAATTCGTGCGTGGCAGTTATGGAAGGTGGCGAACCTACTGTAATACCCAACGCTGAAGGTGCGAGAACAACTCCTTCAGTAGTCGCCTTCAATGACAAGGGAGAGAGGCTTGTAGGTGTTGTAGCCCACAGGCAGGCAGTGGCGAACCCTGAAAATACCATATTCTCGATAAAGAGATTCATGGGGTGCAAATACAGCGAAATGACGAAAGAAATTGAGAGGGTTCCCTACAAGGTTGTCGAGGGGAAAAATGGTGATGCCTGGGTGGAGATACTGGGCAAGAAGTACTCACCTCCGGAGATTTCAGCGATGATCCTCCAGAAAATGAAACAGACGGCCGAGGATTACCTGGGGGAAAAGGTTGAAAAGGCGGTTGTGACCGTTCCAGCGTATTTCAACGACAGCCAGAGGCAGGCTACCAAGGATGCCGGGAAGATAGCCGGTCTTATAGTGGAGAGGATCGTAAATGAACCGACGGCAGCTGCTCTTGCCTACGGACTGGACAAAGAATCCTCCAACAGGACCATAGCCGTTTACGACCTCGGTGGAGGAACCTTCGATATTTCGATACTGGAAATCGGTGATGGAGTGTTCGAGGTCAAGTCAACCAACGGAGACACTCACCTGGGCGGAGACGATTTTGACCACGCAGTCATTAACTGGATGGTTGCCGAATTCAAGAAGCAGCAGGGTATTGATCTGTCAAAAGACATGATGGCTCTTCAGAGGCTGAAGGAAGCTGCTGAAACAGCCAAGTGCGAGCTTTCAACAACGCAGAGTACCAACATAAACCTTCCCTTCGTCACAGCCGATTCTGCTGGAGCGAAGCACCTCGACATGACTCTAACAAGGTCAAAGCTAGAACAGCTGGTTGATGAACTTGTGGGAAAGACCGTGGATCCCTGCAGGATAGCACTGAAGGACGCGGGACTGGAAGCATCCGGTATAGACGACGTCCTTCTGGTCGGCGGACAGACCCGAATGCCACTTGTTCAGAAGAAAGTTACCGAGATCTTCGGCAAGGAACCTCACAAAGGAGTCAACCCCGATGAAGTGGTTGCCGTTGGAGCGGCCATCCAGGCTGGAGTGCTTTCAGGTGACGTGAAGGATGTTCTACTCCTGGACGTTACTCCGCTTACGCTTGGTATCGAAACCCTCGGTGGAGTGGCCACACACATTATTGAGAAGAACACAACGATTCCCACGGAGAAAAGCCAGATATTCAGCACCGCAGCTGACAATCAGCCTCAGGTTGAGATCATTGTACTTCAGGGTGAGCGGAAAATGGCAGCCGATAACAGAACTGTTGGAAGATTCGTCCTTGACGGAATTCCACCGGCTCCAAGGGGAATGCCACAGATAGAAGTATCATTCGATATTGACGCTAACGGAATTCTCCACGTTGCTGCAAAAGACAAGGCCACCGGCAAGGAACAGAAGATCAGAATAGAATCTTCAAGCGGACTTACCAAGGATGAAATCGAGAAGATGCTGCACGACGCGGAGGCCCATGCCGAGGAAGATACCAGGAAGAAGGAAAAGATCGAGAGGCGTAACCATGCCGACGCTATGGTTTTTGAAATAGAGAAGCAGATGAAGGATTACGGAGACAAGGTATCTCCGGATGACAGATCCCGACTCGACGAGGCGGTCTCAGAGATGAAGAAGGCCCTTGAGGGAGAAGATGACGATCTGATAAAGCAGAAATTCGATAGACTTCAGGAAACCTGGAAGCAGTTCGGTGAAGCCTTCTACAAGCAGCAGCAGGCTCAGCAGCAGGCTGCCGGTTCAGGCGGACAGACAGGGGAGACCACAGGAACGGCCGATTCCGGTGGAGATGAAGCCAACACTGTCGACGCTGACTACGAAGTCGTTGATGACTGATGGTGGATCCAAGAAGAAGCAAGAAGAAAAGAAGGAACGGAACCTCAACAAGGGAAAGAATTGGCGTTTCGGAACCTCTGGACGAGAAGAATACCGTTCAGGAAGTCGAAGAAGCTGAAAGCCAGGAGCCTTCCCCGGAAGCTGAACCTGACCCCATCAGACTGCAGCTTCAGGAGAGACTCCTGAGACTCCAGGCGGAATTCGACAACTACAGGAAACGCCAGGCAAGGGATTTCAGGCGGCTCTGCGACCAGGGAAAGAAGGAGCTGATAGAGGAACTTATTGCAGTGCTGGACAATTATCACAGGGCAGAGCAGCTGGTAAAAGAAGGAGGCCATTCCGTTGAAGAGATAGCTGACGGGCTGATGAAGACATCTGAACAGCTGGTCAGTATTCTGAATCAGGAGGGACTTAGTGAGCTGGATGT
>JAUVUL010000054.1 GCA_030600975.1 Candidatus Aegiribacteria sp. | reverse complement strand
GTACGATGAAGCCTGGAACGTCTTCTACACCCACGATGCGCTTGGAACAGAAGTCCACGTTCTGGACGGTGACGATCCTTCAATAATACTTGATTCCTTCACTCCCGGGTGCAGCCAGCTGACCTGCGCCATGACGGATGATTCGAATCCAGTATACCTCTGGACTGCGGATCGCCCTGCTCTTTTGAACGTCAAGTTCGACGATGAATACGTACCTATATCACTAGAGAACTCCACCTGGGGAAATATCAAGACTGTATTCTAGCTGAAAGAACACACAATCAGAAAGGGGTATGCCGGCGCATGCCCCTTTTTCTATGCGTTCGATACGATAAGAACTGTCAGGGCAGCCAGAAGAATAATCCATACCATAACAGTCAGAGTAGTCAGGATCCGGGCTTTACTTACATCATCATCTGAGCCGGGTCGTATCCCCATTGCCAGGAATGTAAGTATTCCCGCCAGGTTTATTGAGATGAGATTCACGGCAAGGAGCTGGAGGGCTCCCAGAGCTCCGCTGTAATTGCCAAGAGCGCTAAGCATTCCTGTGACAACAAGGGGGGGCATCAGGGCGGCAGCGACCATTACGCCGATAAGTGAAGCTGGAGCACCTGTACTCAGAGCCAGGGCTCCGGCCGCCCCGGCTGCAAGTGCAATAACAATATCGGTGGAGCTTATGAAAGTCCTTGATACTATTTCAGGCGCCTGCGAATCAATGCTGAAGAAAAACCCCACGGCCACAGCAAACGCAAAAGCTGCTCCTATCCTGAGGAGATTTTCTCTGAAGGCTCTCAAGATGAATCCGAAATCTCCAAGGGTCACACCCAGGGCAAGACCCACGTTCGGTCCGAGAAGGGGAGCGATGACCATCGCACCGATTATCACAGCAACATTGCTTCGCGCAAGACCCACGGCACATACAACGGCTGAAAGGATGGTCATGACTATATTGGGCCAGGAAGTGCGCATCATTTCCTGCACGTCAGCGTACAATTCTTCCCGGCTTACCCTGTGCGTTTTTCTATGCAGAATGCTTCCGGGTTTCCTGTCTTTCTTTGTGGTTTCTTCGGGAGCCGGTATGGACGCTTCAACGGGCAGGGAGACGATTCTGAGCTCCTCACCTGAATCGGCAAGAGCCAATCTGAGCCTGTCTGTTATCTCCTCGCTTCGCTCAGCTTCCACGAGAATGTGAAGCTGTGCCTGCTCATCCGATAGTTTTTCCCACCATATGGAAAGAGTATCGAGGCTGCTGACAGATGATCTGGCCAGTTCGAGGCGATCGGCAGGCATGAAGACTTCAATGAGGCGTACGGCCATTTCAACCTCCAGTTAACGTATCAGAGAAGATTACTGGCAAGTTCGGCAAGCTCGCTCCTCTCGCCTTTAACCAGATTGATATGGGCGGAGATCTTCTCATCCTTCAGGCGGTCAACAAGGTATGTGAGCCCGTTGGACTGACTGTCCAGGTAGGGTGTATCGATCTGATAGATATCACCGGTAAAGACGATTTTCGTGCCCTCGCCTGCTCTGGTGATTATTGTTTTGACTTCATGCGGTGTAAGATTCTGGGCTTCATCAACAATAAAATAGATACTGTCCAGGCTCCTGCCCCTGATATACGCCAGAGGAGTAATGCAGAGTTTCTCAAGCTCTATCATCTCCTGTAGGCTATTGTATTCCTTGCTGTCGGATGAGAAACGGTTCTTAATAACAGAAAGATTATCCCACAGGGGTTGCATATAGGGATCAAGCTTGCTCTGAACATCCCCTGGAAGGAATCCCAGATCCCTGTTTCCGAGGGGCACCACAGGACGGGCAAGGTATATCTGCCTGTAGTCATGTCGCTGATCCAGGGCTGCGGCAAGGGCAAGGAGTGTCTTCCCAGTACCTGCTTTCCCGGTCAGGGTTACCAGCCTTACGGCAGGATTCAGAAGTGTGTGAAGGGCAAAAGTCTGTTCAGCGTTACGAGGCTGTATTCCATAAGCCCTTGTCTTGATTATCCTTTCAAATTCATCGGTTCCAGGATTGTACCAGGTAAGTGAACTGTTGCTGCCGTTTCTCAGGATGAAGAACTGGTTGGGAACCGGCTTTAGCTCAGCGTCTATCTCTTCTCTGGGTACCGAAAAGGGCTGCTGATAGAATCTTGAAATAAGATCCTTATCGACATCTTCAAGTAACCCGGATCCGGTATACAACTCATCAACATTCTCTACTTTCCCTGTTTCGTAATCCTCAGCCTGAATCCCCAGGGATTTGGCCTTCATTCTCAGGTTGATATCCTTGCTTATCAGGATTACTGCCCTGTCAGGGTTATCGCATTTGAGCTGATCAGCAAGTGCAAGAATCCTATGGTCCGGTTTGTTCATAGAGAAGAATGCATTTTCCACCGAACTTCCTTCTGAAGGTCCGGCAATTTTCACAAAGAGTTTTCCCCTCCCGGGGCCGAGGGGCAGACCTTCGTTGAAAAGACTTTCCCCGGAAAGCCTGTCCAGTTTGCGTATGAATTCCCTCGCCTGGAAATTGATGAGATCGTTTCCCTTCTTGAATTCATCAAGTTCCTCAAGGACAGTTATTGGGATAACGACATCATGCTCCTGAAAATTATCTATGCAGTTATGATCGTACAGAAGCACATTGGTATCGATTACAAAAAGATGTGGTGTTTTACGGGTATCCTTCAATTTATACGTCCAATCTGTTCCGGTTACTCAGAAATATAAATGCCTCCAGTTGTATATGAACTTTCAAATATAATAACCAGTGATATATCCGCTCTTGCATTTTTCCGCTGGATTCTGCATTTTACCGGCTGCCCCGAGAACCCATATTTGTGAGCCGCTAGCTCAGTTGGTAGAGCATCTGACTTTTAATCAGAGGGTCGGGGGTTCGATTCCCCCGCGGCTCACCAGTGGCGTACGGGAATCGGACCCCGGTGAGTTTATCCTGAGCGAGCAGAGCGAGTCGAAGGAATTCCCCCGCGGCTCACCAGTGGGTATTGACGAAATAGACTTGTGTTACCATTGTTGGTGACTTTCGGCGACCCCATCGTCTAGCGGTTAGGACACTGGCCTTTCACGCCGGCAACACGGGTTCGATCCCCGTTGGGGTCGCCATTCTACATGTTTCGGTCTGAAAAATGTCGTAAACACTTACCTGATAAGGTTTTGAGGGAGTTCGATCCCAGCGGGTTCCTGTGAACAGTACTGCTGAGGGGAATAATGCTGCTTGTAGCTGAATCTTCTTCTTAAGAGAGCCCTTCAACCAAATATCATCACATGATAATATTACACTTCCCGCATGCTGGATTATGGGGCGAATATTATTCATGATCCCGTTTTTATTATCAAGGGATATTTGAATTTCCAGTATTCCTTCTGCTATTCTATCCATCTCCTCAACATACGTCTCTTTATCAATAAAGGAGTCATAGATGAAAGCCTGACGCAGCTTAACTTTGTTGGCTTCGAGCATCTGGTTCTTATCCATAAGCTCCTGAGTCTTCTGTCTGTTCCTTTCCTTATCCACTGCCACTGCTTCTATGATGGAATCATGGAGATGAGAGATGAATTCCCTCGAAGGTTTCAACCTCTTAAGCAGGACCACAAATTCATCTTCAAGCAGTTCTTTCCTGATGCTGCCAAAGCTGCACTTGCTTGATCTGCATCGGTAATAAGGATATTTCTTTGTTTTACCTTTGGACCAGCTAGACGTAAGGGGCAAGCCACATTTACCGCACTTCACGAACCCTCTCAAGGGGAAATCCGGATGAAACTGCTTTCGCCTGGGTTCATGAGTGCGGCGCCTCTTCAGCACCAACTGTACTCTCTTAAAAACCTCATCAGTTACAATTGGCTCAAAGCTGCTACGAACATACCCCTTCTCCTCACTCACTCGGATCCATCCAGCGTAAGTTCTGTTCTCCAGCATCCTCCTAAGTGACTGTGTAGATAATGGAGCTCCTTTAAGTGTTACAAGACCTAAATCTGTTACATGCCGTAGAACGTCCGTTGGGGATTTCGCAGAGATCAGAGGGGTTCTTCATTGACGGCGTGGGAGTTAGGGCAGTATGATCAATTTCAGGAAGCGATGCTGGATGATATCGGGTCGGATATGCTGTTTTAGTTTATTTTTGTGAAATGATGAATATCCAGTTTTCTTATGTTCAAAAGATTGGAGAAGAGAAATGAATACCAAAGTAGTAATCACAATCATTGTACTTGGTTTGATTCTAAGTTGCCAACAAGGAGAAGTAAGTAGGCAGGCTGAAGAAAGAACGAACAAAGTTCTGGAAATTTGGAACAACGGTAATATTGACTTAATTGACGAAATCTGTGCACCAGAATATGTACGTCGTTATGTACAAATATATGAAGATATCGTTGGCATCGATGCCTATAAGGAGTGGGTGACGACTACCCGGACCACCTTTCCAGACTTTACAGTTACCATCGATGAGCAGATAAACACAGCTGATTGGGTGATATACCGTTGGACAGTAAACGCCACTAACACCGGCCCTGGTAATTTCCCCCCCACCGGTAATAGGATAACATTTTCTGGTGCCAGTATTGCTAAGATTGTTGATGGTAAAGCGGTTGAGGAGTGGCTTTACTTTAACCAAGCTTCTGTTTTAACTCAATTGGGATTTACCATTAATCCACCAGTGGCTGAGTAGAAATAAACAGAAAAATATCTTCACTGGAAGTGTTCTCAGTAACCGGATGGTAAGTTGCGCTCTGTGATCTCGGTTTTCCGGAAGCACAACTATGATGGTGATTCGGATGTGCAGAGAGTGAAGCGACATCGGAAGAGAGTTAAGAAATCGATGCTCCATAGCCAGAAACCTTTTCTTCTCACTCTAGGGTAGCCTCAGAAGTGCGAGCCACTGGTTAACCCTTACCTTGGAGATTCCAAGCCTCCTCGCCAGTTCTGCTTGGCTCAGCTTATCCTTCCTCATCTCCTCTGTCAGTTCTTGTGCGAAGATGATTAGATTCCGATAAGTCTTCTTGGGCTTTGACTTTCGACAAATGGAAGGTAGTTGAAACTGTACTCTTAGCATGGGTCCACCGGTGGTTCGAGCAGATAGCGATTCGAGACCTCGATTATCACACGAACCAAAGGATAGCATACAATTGGACTATCTCTGCAGACACCAATGTAGCTTGGTGTTCAATTCGCGCTTGGCTGTATATATCACGTCATATAGAGGTTCTATGCAGATTATATAGGATATTCTACTCTCATAACTGATAGTACTGAGATGCGCACATAGACGCAATCTTCCTTAACCAAGGTATCAGGGTGTTCCAACTAGAAATGATTTGGGTCGCCACAACAATATAAACGGCCTCCTGCGGGTCGTTTTTGCGTTGTGGGACCGGTCATCACTTGCGACACTTGTATAAATCCCTTGAGAATCCGTAAGGCTCTTCCTGCTATCAGAATCATTGATAGCTTCCCCGCATGAACACTGAAACCACTGTGCTTCCAGTAGAAAGCTATGGTCGAAATTCTACGCAAGACTATTTCAGTATTACTTTGTTCCTCTGTGCCTGCTGCCTTAATGTCTGATTGGTTACCAATAATCTGTAAAATCGTTGGTAGAATAAATTATGGACGTCACTCTTAAATTCGGTTACATAAAAGAATTCCAGTATCGCGTTTTGTCCTTTATCTATTTTGTTAAATAGAATACGCATTCTCCTTTACCATTTATGTTCAATCCATTCTGCAGCGTTTCATGACATCCAATTACCAGAACGCCTCCGGGTGCCAGGTGTTGCCTTAAACGATTCAGTATCTCTTGTTGCAGTCCCGCATCAAAGTAAGTAAAAACCAGATTCCGACACAAAATTAGATGGAACGAGCCTGCTGGCATGCTTATGCGGATATCTTCCCGGCTAAAAGCCACAGATTCTTTGTATTCCGACTTCAGTAACCAATCGTTGCCTGATTTTTCAAATACTGAATCTCGCCATGTCTCTGGCAACTCTTTCAAGCTTCCAGCAGTGTAACAACCTGTGCGAGCCCGGTTCAGCAGATCAGGGTCTATGTCGGTGGCCTCAACATCAAGGATAAGGCTGGGGAAACGAAGACTCCACAACATCTTCCACCCGATTACCAGTGTGTACGCCTCTTCTCCTGACGCACAACCAGCGCTCCAGCAGGACACCATTTTCTCCCCAGCGTCCAGCGCCAGACGAGCCATCTCAGGCAGGACATCGCGAAATATACGGTCAAACACACCGCGATCACGGTAGAACCGGGAAACTGTGACCCAGCAGCATCGGTCCAGAATGGGCCATTCTTCAGGATGGGCAATCAGGTAGGACTGATATTCATCAATACTCGGCAGTCCGAGTTGAGCGATTCTTTTCTGAATGCGCCGGCAGACTTGACGGCGAACCCGGCGGAATCCCGACCAACGCATGTTCAGTCGAGGGAGCGCCCACTGGAGGAACGACACACAATCAAAGTTGTTCATTATGACATGCCCCAACAGTCAGGAATAAACTGGACAGAGCGAGATTCAGTCTAGAAACAGTCAATAGAAACTGAATTTTCCGAACATCAGTCCGGGAACAGCAAATGTAGTGACGGGCTGTTTTCATCCATCTGCAATATTGCTCTGAAGAACGCCCTGACGTATCCTATCCGACCGAATTGCTTGCCTGTACTGACAATACTGCCTGTAATCCTGCCCAGTCAATGCCGTGAAGGGTTGATGAACACAATGAACGGCATACAAGCACGTACCTTGCCCTGCAACCAGAAGAGCCAACTGCTAATCCAACTTCGATTTCAGGTACGCCATTCTACTAGATAGTGTAGTCCCATCAGACTCCCAGATCATCTGATTTAGAATCATTCTACAGCTTACTTAATTTCAGCAGCCATTTCCAAAAGGGGTTTGAAGTTTTGCCCATTGGGGTCGCCATTCCTTAACCATCGATCACAACACAGGAAGCATTCGGATAATAAGCACAACTCACAAAGCGATACTTTTCCAGTTAGCATCTTTAATCAGACCAAAGCTCCCGAAGACGTTTGCACATCAACATCTGTGGTCCAATAGTATATTGTAAAAGGAATAGCTATTGACTTTCCGACATTGATATACAATGAAGTACTTAATGGTAAAGTGATGCTACAGAGGAGGTTCGTATGGAGAATTCAGGAGTTCTTTCTTTCGTATTAATATTGATGCTAATATTCTCAATTAACCTATATGCTCAAGCACCTGATACTGCTTGGACAAGGACTTTTGGGGGTACTTGGAGTGAATATGGCTACTCAGTTCAACAGACCAGTGATGGTGGTTATATCATAACTGGATATACCGATTCTTATGGCGCAGGATCATATGATGTGTTGCTTATAAAGACCGATTCATCGGGCAATCACGAGTGGGACGAGACTTATGGTGGCGGTGATGGTGATTATGGCTACTCAGTTCAACAAACCAGTGATGGTGGTTATATCATAACGGGATATACCACTTCTTTTGGCGCAGGATCTTCTGATGCGTGGCTCATAAAGACAGATTCATTGGGCGATCTCGAGTGGGACAAGACCTTTGGCGGCACTAATAATGATTATTGTACATCAGTTCAGCAGACTAGTGATGGCGGTTATATCATCACGGGAATTACTAATTCCTATGGTGCAGGACAAAATGGTCTTTGGCTCTTAAAGACCGATTCATCGGGCAATCTTGAGTGGGACGAGACCTTTGGTAATGGTAATGGCCAATCAGTTCAGCAGACCAGTGATGGCGGGTATATCATAGCGGGTATTACCGGTTCTTATGTCGACTACTTAGATTTGTATTTGATCAAGACCGATTCATGGGGCAATCTCGAGTGGGACAGAACCTTTGGTGGTTCTGGTCCTGATGAGGGTAGATCCGTTCAGCAGACCAGTGAAGGTGGTTATATCATCACAGGTAGTACCCCTTCTAATTACTTCAGTGAAGTGTATCTGATCAAGACCGATTCATTAGGCAATCTCGAGTGGGACAGAACCTTTGGTGGTTCTAGTGCTGATGAGGGTGAATCAGTTCAACAAACCAGTGATGGTGGTTATATCATAACGGGATATACCACTTCTTTTGGCGCAGGATCTTCTGATGCGTGGCT
>JAUVUL010000084.1 GCA_030600975.1 Candidatus Aegiribacteria sp. | reverse complement strand
TGAAGAGTTGGTAAGGATCATATTTAAAGCCTACATTAAGGGCAGGAGGGTTTTTGTTTTCGGTAAGGGAGGATGATCGGCTACTTCCAGCCATTTTGTCTGCGACCTGGCAAAGGGGACTGCGACTCCAGGAAAACCCAGGTTGAAAGCTGTCAGTCTCTCCGACAATGTACCCCTGATAACTGCATGGGCGAATGATACGGATTATACAAATACTTTCGGTGAACAGCTGAGAAACCTTGTTGAGGAAGGAGATGTAGTTATAGGCCTTTCCGGAAGTGGAATGAGTCCTAATGTAATAAATGCTTTCAGGATAGCCAACAAATCCGGCGCAATCTCAGTTCTGCTTTCAGGTTACAGCGGCGGAGAAGCTGTGAAAGTGGCATATATATCAATAATAGTCCCCAGCGAGGATATGCAGTATATCGAAGATATTCATCTTATGCTCTGCCATATAGTATTCAGGATGGTCCGCAGCAAGATAAGAGGAGATGAATCGTATCAGGAGTAATCCTGGCTTCTGAAGATCTTTTCTCCATCGGCCAGATACTGATTCAAGGCATCGCTGAAAATGTCAGGATCCCCTTCACACTCTTCGGGAAACCTGCTCTTCCATAAATCCCAGGATTTCTGAATTTCCCCGCTCATTACCTCGGGAAGATTTCCGTCTTTCCTGGCTTCATCTATCAATTCCCGGTTATAGATAAGTATGTCACTTGCCAGGACCCTCGCAAATCTGGCAGCCCTCTGCTCTTCACTGTCCTCTTCGAGGGTAACATCTGCCGTCCCTGTTCTAATATCCTTCGGAGGGTTTATAATGAAGATCTCAGAGCATTTCCTGCATCGAAAGCGCTTAGGTGAATTTCCGATTTTATTTTCAGGAATATTATACTTACTATCACAACTAGGACAGTTGACAATCATATATTGTACCTCCTGCGCAGGAATCTTTTCAATCTGTTCACACCTTCCCGAATATCATTGTCGGATGCTGCAAAAGACAATCTGATATATCCTTCAGCTCCAAAAGCAGAACCCGGTATTACCGCCAGTCCCTCTTCTTCTATAAGTTCACTGCAGAATCTTGCAGTGTCATGTTCAGCAGCCAATCGGGGGAATACGTAAAATGCCCCTTCCGGTCTCTCAAATTGTAAGCTTTCTACGTCCGAAAGTAAAGAACACATCAGATCCCTTCTATTTCTGAAGGATTGGTACATTTCACTTTTTTCTTTATCAGCCTTACCTTCAACGGCTGCCAGAGCTGCCCATTGAGATATGGAACAGGGGTTTGACGTGGAATGTGCCTGAAGTATACCGGAGAGCCTTGACCATTCCATGTTTGCAAGTGAGTAGCCGATCCGCCATCCCGTCATTGAATAAGTTTTCGATACACCGGAAACAACAGCAGTTCTCTCACTGAGCTCCGGCCTGTAATCAAGAATGTGGGGCGCTGCACCTTCAAGGTAGACAAGATCTTCATAAATATCATCCGAGATAACCCACATATCCGTATCAGCAATGGCATCTGCGATGCTATTCATCTCAGTATCGGATGGAACATATCCGGAGGGATTGCAGGGGTAGTTAAGGAGCAGGCCGACTGCACCTTGATCTGCTGCTTTAAGTATTTCTTCAGGATCAATGCCCTTGTCCGGAAATACGGGTATTCCGCCGGAAGCCTTGACCATTTCAGGATAACTGACCCAGTATGGCCTTGGAAGAAGTACTCTGTCTCCGGGATTCACGGCCGATCTGATAAGATTAGCCAGATCGTGCTTCGCTCCGCAGCTTACTACTACGTTCTCAGCCTTCCATTGGATATTCCTTCTGACGGAATAGCTTTCTGCTACAGCTTCTTTCAGCTCGGATATACCGGTACTTGGCGTATATCCGGTTTTTCCATCCTGTATCGCCTTTATCCCTGCTTCAGCGATCGGAGCCGGTGTAGGAAAATCAGGTTGACCTGCGGTAAGTGATATAATATCCCTTCCCGATTTCTTCAGTTCCTTTGCTTTTGCGCTTAACTGCAATGTCGCTGAAGGTGATAGTGACATTATAGTTCTGGAGTATTTCATACGTTATCCGTTTCGTGCTGCAGATCCAAAATGGTCCTCAAGTGCTTTCCTTACGCAATCTGTAACCATCGTGCAAAGGTCTCCGCCGTACCTCGCGATTTCCTTTACAAGTGTAGAAGACAGGTACATCTTGTCTTCCGATGGCATAAGATAAAGCCCTGTTATCTCAGGTGCCAGTCTTCTGTTCATCAGCTGCATCTGAAACTCGTATTCAAAATCGGAGTTGGCCCGAAGACCTCTGATGAAAGTATGATAATTCTTCTTATTCATATACTCAATCAGCAGGGAATCGAATGAAGATACCTCGATTCCTTCCAGACCCGTTTCTACCAGAGATTCCCTGAGAAGCCTTACCCTCTCTTCGATCGAAAAGCAGAGAGTTTTGAAAGACCGTGTCACCACGGCCACTTCAATTTCACCGAATATGTTCAATGCCCTTGTTATAATGTCCAGGTGTCCGAGAGTTAGAGGATCGAATGTACCAGGATAGATAATTCTCATCGTACTTCCTTCATGATCTTCCAGCAAAGGTAGCTGTCTCCGTATTTTCTCTTCTTCCAGCCTTCATTCATCATGTCTTCATCTCCACATTCAACGAAAACCGCTCCATTCAGCGACAGAATACCGTTCCATTCCATACTGTCTGTCCATTCATAGAGCCTGCTGTAGCTGTAGGGCGGATCGATGTAGATAATATCAGGTGCAGAATCCGCTTTTTTAATATACTCCGTTATGCTACAAGTAATAACTGCTGCATCATCCAGCGCGTTGTGTTCTCGGAGAAAAGCCCTGATGAACGACGCTGCACGGGGATTTTTGTCAACGAATACACAATAGGATGCCCCCCAGCTCAGAGCTTCAAGACCCACTGCCCCTGTTCCTGCACAGAGGTCCCATACAACAGCGGAATCGATAAATTTACTTCCAACAATATCGAGAAAGGCACCCCGTAGAAGTGATGAAGTGGGTCTGCACAGGCTAGTCGAAGGGCGGAGAATGTGACCCTTCCACTTTCCCCGCCCCAGTCTGATCACTCTGGCCTTGTTTTAGTAAGGCCTGATAATGTGTGGAGTAACGAATATTACAAGCTCTGTGCTTTCTTCTCGCTCGGAATTGTAGGAGAAAAGCAGATCACCGAGTAGAGGGATCTGCCCAAGTATCGGTATGGATTTTCTGACAGTTGTATGCTTGCTTCTCATTATTCCACCGATAACCGCTGTTGCACCATCGTCTATCATAAGGGTTGTATTTGCGCTCTGCGTAAGGATTATGGGTTGCTGCGAGGAAGTTGCCTCACCAGAAAGCTCACTTACAACCGGATTGAGCTCAAGAGTAACGTTGTTATCAGCATTGATATGAGGTGTAACGGTCAGCTCTACACCGACCTTATACATCTGTATGTAAACGTTTCCGCTTGGATCCATAAGAGTCAGAGGTATTTCCTTTCCGGACATAACTGTACCGGTCATGTTGTCAATTATCGCTATCCTCGGCTCCGACAGTATATGTGCATGATTCTGGGATTCAAGCATAGTAAGAACTGCGTTCACATTGAACATACTGGTAATGGTGCCGAATGAGATAGTGCCAGTCGGATCTCCTACGGCAAGACCACCGGAACTCATACCTCCATGCACCAGATCGTTTGACCTGGTAAGGTTCCCCAGGGACCAGTCAATACCCATCTCGTGTGCATAGCTGGCATCGATTTCCACCAGTTTCGCTTCTATCATTACCTGCGCTGTCGGACTGTCCAGAATAGGCAGCAGTCTGCCTACTTCCTCGAGTTTGTACGGTATATCCGTGATGATGAGAGAGTTGGTCCTGTCGTCAATCGAGATCTGACCTCTATCGGAAAGAGCGGTACTGAGAGCGCCGTTCAGGCTTTGTGCTGTCGCATATCTGATCACGTATATCTCGGTCTGGAGTTCCTGAAGGTTCTCTCTGTCATGACGGGTTGATGCCATCTGGCTTATCTCCGAATAGAACTCATCCCTGGGCAGCACTCTCAGGACATTGCCCTGCATGCTTGCAACAAGTCCCTGTGAGTTGAGAATCGCTGTCAGTGCGTCCCTCCAGCCCACATTCTGTAACCGGGCGGTAACCGAGGCGGTATAATCCTCAGGGAGCATGATGTTCATGCCGCTCACATCAGCGATAGCCCTCATAACGGTTCTAATGCTTGCATCAACAACATCGATAGTTACCCTTCTGCCACCGGTTCCGGCCCACTCCACCGGAAAGCCGTCCTCTATCTGGCGATTGATCTCACTTATACGGATACCCCTTGTTGATGTTGCTATTGATTGTCCGGAAAGGGTCGAGTAGTCAGGTGATGATAGTGGCGCTACATCTCCGCCGGTTATTACAGGCTCAACATATTCAGAAGTTGCTGACCATGCAGCAAAGGGTATGCCGGTAGGATCAGTCTGCATCTCCAGAACGAGTCGATTCCCGTCAAGTGATGCGTTGTAGTTGATAAGCTCACCGTTAACATCGATGATTATTCTGACAATGCCGTCCGGCGGAGCTTTATACTGACTCGTCCTTATGGACAGAACCCCTCCCCTGTTGACGGAAAAATCCATCGATGGCAGCGAGTGCACCGCATCGCCAATGTCCAGAACGATCCTCATAGGATCGGTCAGAAGAAACCTTTCGTACGAAATTGCATCGTCAGCGGTTAGAGTAACCAGGGTCACGTCCCCGCTGGGTACTACCGAGATATCGGTAATCCTGTACGCTGCCGCTGGTATAGCCAGCAACAGCAGTAGACTACAAACGGTTAAGAGACGCATCACAAACCACCTTCTTCATGTAAACGCAAAGAATAAATGGTGGGGATTGTAGTCTCCCCTCCACCTCTTGCGCTGTAATCAACTATAACATCCTGAATCACAATAACTTCATTACTAGTAATCTCAGCAACGTGGGAATTATTGGCAAGAATCGTCCCTTCGTAGAGGATGTATGGTACACCAATTCCGTCTTCCACCATGGCCTGATCGCCACCGACAGGATCAAGTGTTATTCCAACCAATCTGAATTCCTCGACCGATATTGTCTCAAGGGTCCTTCTCGCATCTCTTCCCTCAGCTGAGAATTCGGTGAACGGGTCGGGTCTGATGGAAACGGACTCATATATTCTGAATGTAGCGCCACCTGCCTGTATTATATCGTTCACAGACTCTGCTGAGCCCTGCATTCCACTTGCGCTCTGCCCGGCCATGGAACAGGATACGCGCTGGGTTTCGTAATAAGGGAGGTTTGTTTCTACTGAACCCAGACCAGTGTAGGCCGCTATTCCAAGATCGTCAATAGCCCATACAGGCTGCCGGAAACTCTCCATTGCAAACAATTTAGATGGTTCGAACGAAGGAGCTTCAGCGATTATCTCACCCGGTGACATGACTGTTGAGATACCGTTCTCTGCCAGAACAAGACCTCCATCAAACAGACGGCCGTCAGAATGATAATTCCATTCCCCCGGTAAGGTTCTTACATAGATGGTGTCGTTGAAGCCAATGAACAGGATATTGTCGGACGAAGCCAGTATATCTCCATCGGGTGAGTCCTCGAACTGCCACAGGGCAACCGAGGGGTCGAACAGTGCAATGCCGCCGCCCTCAAGACTGAATATCCAGTCCGGTCCAATCCGCTGAAGGTCGCCCCGGGGATTCAGTTCTTCGGAAGCGGTATACACAGTAAAACCATCTTCCTCCCTGATCGCCAGATCTCCATCCATACCCAGAACTGCTATATCATCATTACAAATCTCAAGCTCCATCGGGGAGAAACCATCCGGAAGTGATTCTGAAACAGCATCGCAGCTGTTATCGTTGAATACAAGGTATTCGCTCTCCGTAATGAATGAAGGGATCTCACCATTCAGGTCGAAGTCAAGAATAATGCTAACATCCTCCAGGCAGTAAGCTTTCCATTTTCCATCCATTCTGCTGAATCTGAGGAGGGTGCCCCCTTCGAAAAGCAGCCACGCATGATCTTCTCCTGCTTCGGCCATTATGGGAGGAGTCTGCGAAAGGGTCATTTCTATCCAGCCGTAAACATCGGAGCCGGATACCACAGTTATGGATATCCCTGTATCCTCAACCGTTGTAGTTGCTTCATCCGTACTCTCACCGCAGCCGGAAACCAGAAATACAACAGCTGCTGCCAGAAGGGCTGTATAAGTTAGTTTTGAGATACTCATCTCTTATTGCTCCCTTCCTATGGCTGCACAAAGGCTAAAATAGTGAAATTAGCCTCCATATTATCGTAGCTTCCATCTGAAGCCTTTTTCTGTATTACAGTAAGTTCTGTAACCGAGGTCAGCATCATCTGCTGAGTCAACTGATCAAGAAAGACACCAAGTCTATGAAAACGCCCGGTGAGTTGCATTTGCCATCCGTAAACGAGGAAATCCCCCTGAGTAATCGGTGGCAGCGGAGTGAGAGAATAAATCTGCAAACCGCTGTTCTCTGCATTCTCCGTCAGCATATCCATTATTTCATCCTGATCGTAGCTTCTTGGAAGGTATCTATCAAGTTCCGCAAGCTGCTGAGTCAGGCGATTGATCTCCTGCTCGGTTATTGCCATATCCGATGCAGTTCCCGCCTGGAGTGAACTGAGTTCAGCCCTTTTCATATTCAGATTTTGTTCGGCCCGCTCGATCCTCTCCTTGATTTCGGAAGAAAACTCCCTTGGATACAGGTAAACCAGCGCTGCGATAAGAAGAATACCGACTATCAGGATGTAGAACCTGGGGTCTCTGAGATAGGCATTCATACCAAACCCCCTCTATATTCTGTCTGCTTAAATGGTAACGAGTATTTCATCTTCGTTTTACCTGCCGCCGGCTTTGGATGATGCGATCATTACCACATTGATGCTGTACACTGTTAGTGTATCACCGCCGAAGACGGTGAACGTATACTCTTCATTTCCACCGTAGAAGTACTCATGTCCAGCATTATCAAAGGCACGAAGTCCGAAGGTTATGCTTCCCGAAGATCCGCCGGTGCCGCCCTCTGCAATATCCGGATAGAACTGCATCTCCATCCAGAATAAACCGTTGGCATTTGTCTCGGTGGTATATGTTTCCAGAGATCCTGTCGTTGAT
>JAUVUL010000216.1 GCA_030600975.1 Candidatus Aegiribacteria sp. | reverse complement strand
GTTTACCCCTGGGCCGACAGGGTCAATCTCGGTTTTCACGGGTACCATCATACGCCCTCACCGGATTCCGCCTGGGACCCGTTCCATGAGTTCATTACATTTGAATTTGAAGAACACCAGGAACGTATGCAAATGATATACAATGATTTCAGCGACATAGGTCTGGATCCCCAGCAGACGATGCAAACCATCAGATCTCCCGGTAATTCAACAAGTCTCAGCGCATTATGGGCCATGATCGACTATGGTGTGAAGTTCTACAGCGCCGGAACCTATTATGAAACCTGGATGGGTGGAGAGTGGTTCTGGGATATGTACCTCGCCAAGTACGAAACCCCCAACGGACGAATGTGGGGAACGAACACTTGCTGGTGGGGAGATTATACTCACCAGATGCCGTACGTTTACCTCTCGACAGTAATGGACAGAGGGAAACACGCACTCCTTGGAGGGCATCCCCTGCCAATGTGGCACAACATCCAGGAGTACGCTTATCAGAGAATCGACAGCGTGTGTACTTCCCTTGAGGATGATTATTCCCATTTCGGCTGGCTCTTTCCTGTCGAGTATGCTGAGTTCATGGAAGAATCCTACGTTCTAAGGGTAGACAGTATCAGAAACGATTTCAGTTCCGCAAGTATCTTCTTTACTGGTGCCACAAGCACGGGGCAGACGCTCGTTGCTCGTCTTCCATCCGATGTTACTGTCCAGCATGTACGGATAGACGGGGTGGAAGTCCTATGGGAGGATTACGGTGACAACAGGATTTTCATGGACGCCGACGGTCTTGATGATAGTTCACATGAGGCAATCATATCCTGGTATCCACTTGGTATAAACCAGGAAGGTTACGCTACCTACAGCAATCTCAGCCTCTCGACCGTCAATCCCTCGGGACGATTAATAAAAGTAACTGTTGAAGGTTTGCAGAATGGAGAGGATTTTCAGCTGCAGCTTTTCGACATGATGGGCAGAATGGTTATGGAACCGCGCTACCGCACCGGGACAGGTGATGCAACAGAAGTTATTCTACAAATGACCTCCAGTGCCTGCGAAGGAATGTATTTCCTGCGGCTTCAGACCGGGAATTCAACCATAACCAGTAAAATTATAGTGATCGATGAGTAAGGAAACCCTTTCCTGACAGGTCTGCTTTCGATCTTCCAGCATTACATGGATACATATATTCTGAAATCCTTCGGCGATTCTGAAACGGTGCTGTCCGAGAATTTAAAATGATTTCCAGATAAAAGAACTGTATTCAAGGTCTTACGATGAGAGCTGCAAGTTCATATATTAAGCTGAAGATATTTGAAAGGTGCTTCGGACACCGGTTATTCTGGAAGAGGTTGATTTGAAGGAGAAGAAAAAAGGAAAACGGGTAGTTATTTCTGCATCCGAACGGGTGAGTATGCTTCCGCCATACCTGTTCGCGCAGATAGACAGGCAGAAGGAACTCGCATTGAAGAAGGATATGGATCTTATCGATTTCGGTATCGGTGATCCGGATATACCCACACCTTCGGATATAGTGGAGGAAGCAAGGGAAGCTGTAACTGTACCTTCCTATCATAGGTATCCAAAGGGTGCCGGAAGCGGGTTTTTCCTTGATGCGGTGAGGAACTGGATGAGGGAGCAGTCCGGTGTTTCGATCGATGAGGGGCTGGATGTGGGAGCCGTCATAGGAACCAAGGAGGGCATCGCTCATGTTCCGCTTTTCTTCTGCAATCCCGGGGACCTGGTACTTGTTCCCAATCCGGGCTATCCTGTATACAGGGCATCGGCCATACTGGCGGATGCTATTCCCGTTGATCTGCCTCTGCTCAGGGAAAATGGATTCGTACCGGATCTTAATTCCTTCGCAAAGGAAATAATCGACAGCGTCAGGCTTATCTTTCTCAACTACCCCAACAATCCCACCGGGGCTGTCCTCACGCTTAACCAGATGAAGGAAATAGTAGAGTGGGCAAGGCGGGAAGATGTCCTTATAGTGAGCGACAACTCATATAGCCATATAAGATTCGACGGGAAACCTCCGGCATCGTTCCTCCAGATACCGGGCGCCGAAGATGTCTGCCTTGAATTTCACAGTCTCTCCAAAACATTCAACATGACAGGATGGAGAGTCGGGTTCGTGGCTGGTGGCAGGAATCTTGTGAAAACCTTCATGGGTGCCAAGGAGAATATCGATTCCGGAGTATTTACTGCAGTTCAGAAAGCTGCCGAGAAAGCTCTGTACTCCAACACTTCAGGCTACTTCGATATTTACAGCAGGCGCAGGGAAGTTCTGGTATCGGGGCTTGGAAAACTTGACTGGGATGTCTGCGAATCACCCGGTACCTTTTATGTCTGGGTTAAGCTTCCCAAGGGTACACAATCCATGCGATTTGCCCGCAAGCTTATAGCTCATACCGGGATTGTGGTTACACCCGGAAGCGGCTTCGGTACATACGGAGAAGGATATATCCGTTTTGCCCTTACAATACCTGAAGAATCCATTTACCAGGCAATAGGAAGACTTGAGCAGAAGGAGCTTTTCAGGCATAAAATAAAGGCATGGCTGAAGAAGGGAGTCGAATGAAGGGCAGGCTTTTACTGAAGGATATCATTCTCCGGCTGAAGCTGGGGATTGCAAACCATGAGAAGATATCTTCCAGGGATGTCCCTATAACTGTAGTCTGGACCGGTGAGGTTGCCAGTGGGCCTTCAGTTGATTACTCTGATATATGTGATGCTCTTGCAGGATTTGATGAGAGTGAATACGATTACATTGAGGATCTGGCATCGGACATTCTGAGTATGCTGCGGAGGGAGTATCCTGATGGTCACTGGGCAGTGACCGTTACGAAACCCTTCCCGTCGGTTTCTCTGAAACTTGAATCAGCTTCATTCACTGTCGGAGGAGGTGAAAATGGCTGAGTTTGCTCTTGGAATGGGTAGCAACCAGGAAAACAGGATAAGGAACATTATCGAAGGTATTCGTTACCTGCTTTCGCGGTTCGGAATGGGTCTGTTCAGGCTGTCAGGGGTTTACGAAACACCTCCCATAGAAGGAGTTGAAGGAGGCAGTTTCCTGAACTGCGTTCTTGTGGGCAAGTTCTATGGACACGTAGAAGAGCTGCAGAAGATCTGCAGGGAGGCTGAAATCCTGATGGGTTCAACGGTAAAGAAAAACAACTCCTCCCGAACACTGGACATCGACCTGTTGTTCTTTGGGGATGTGACCAGAAATGATGAAGATCTTACACTCCCGCATCCTGGAATACAGAGAAGAAGATTCGTGCTTGAACCCCTTTCTGACGTTTGGCACAGTAAGATTCCCGGCTTGAAAGCTACACCTGAGGAACTTATTAATAAGTGCTCTGACAGAAGCAGGATTGTAAGGATCTATGACATGCCTGCCAGAGGCTGCTTCTGGGAGGTTCCCAGCTGACGGCTGAACTTAGATATGTGGTTGTCGAAGGCCCCATAGGAGTGGGCAAAACAACTGTATGCAACCTGCTGGCGTCCAGCTGGAAAGCCGGAACGATCCTTGAAGAAGTGGAAGAGAATCCATTTCTCCCGCGGTTTTACAGGAACAGGAAAGCCTGGGCGTTTCAGACTCAGTTGTTCTTCATGCTCAGCCGTTACAGGCAGCAGCAGAAGCTGGCACAACTCGACCTGTTCAGAAAGAAGTTCGTTGCCGATTACATGTTCGCAAAGGACAGGATATTCGCTTCCATTAATCTACAGGATGATGAATTCGCTCTTTACGAAAAACTGTCCTCAATGCTTGCATGCGACATTCCTCAGCCTGATCTTGTGATATACCTACAGGGTTCGTGTGATTCCCTTCTGAGAAGAATATCCAGCCGCGGAAGATCCTTTGAAACCGATGTAAGCCGCTCCTATCTTGAAAAGCTGATCGATGCCTACAATGATTATTTCTTCAGAGCAAGAAAACATCCTACGCTTGTTGTCAACACCGATCATGCTGATTTCAGGCACGAGGGTGAGGATTTCAGCCGACTCTTTGAGGCGATTGAAAACCATACTGGGGGTATAGAAAGCTTCGTACCCAGACTTGGCGATCGGAGATGAGGAACATCACGGTCCTTCGGACTGCGCAGCAGGTGGGGAAGCTAGTGGATCGGTGGCGTCACGCAGGGATGAGAATCGGATTCGTTCCCACGATGGGAGCGCTTCACCAGGGGCATCTCAGTCTTGTCTCACTGGCCCTTGGAAAGGCTGACAGGGTTATCGTGTCCATATTCGTGAATCCTTCCCAGTTCGACCGGGGAGAGGACCTGGAGTCCTACCCCAGGATTATTGATGAAGACTTGGTGAAGCTCGAAGAAGCAGGTGTTCACTGTGTATTCTATCCATTTATGGACGAGATTTATCCCGATGGGTTTTCGACCTCTGTTCATGTTTCCGGCCTTACTGAAACCCTCTGCGGTAAGTACAGATCCGGACACTTTGACGGGGTTGCGACCGTCTGCGCGGTTCTTTTCGGTATAGTGCGACCCGATATCGCTGTCTTCGGAAGAAAGGACGCCCAGCAGCTGGCTGTCATCAGAAGAATGGTGGATGACCTCAGACTTGGAGTCCTGGTCCTTGCCGGGGAAATAATCAGAGAACCCGACGGTCTTGCGATG
>JAUVUL010000049.1 GCA_030600975.1 Candidatus Aegiribacteria sp. | reverse complement strand
ACATTTCACTGGGATCATCCTGAACCGATTTCCACATACATCGCGGCGCTCGCGGTATCTGATTACATCGTACTCACTGATCCCGACTGTTCTTGGATCAACTACTATGTATGGCCAGGATGGGAAGACAAGGCATGGGGTAGTTTTGTCAATGTTCCTGAGATGATGGATTGCTATGAGCAGTTATTCGGACCTTATCCCTGGAATACAAAGTTCAGCAATGTAATTATGGATTTTGCCGGATTTGAGCACAACACCAATGTTTTTCTCAGTGCCTTTTTTGTCAATGGTACTATAACCTATGAAATTATTTTTGCTCATGAACTGGCGCATCACTGGTGGGGTAACCTTGTTACAGAGGCCGACTGGCCTGAGATCTGGCTTGCCGAAGGTTTTGCAACATACAGTGAAGCTCTGTGGCAGGAGTACAAATATGGAGATGAGGCATATACAGATTGCGTTCTTGAAATAATGGAAGGCTACCTGAATTCCGGAGAGCTTTTCCCGATTGTGCCGGCTACAAGCTTCTGGACCTGGACAGTTTACAACAAGGGAGGAAGTGTTCTTCACATGCTCAGGCATGTAGTGGGTGCTGAATATTTCTTTGATGCTCTCAACCTCTACCTGACTGAACATGCCTACTCATCTGCTACCACAGAGGACCTGATTGCAGCAATAGAATCAACAACAGGATCGGATATAGACTGGTTCTTTGACACCTGGGTGTACGACTGGGGTTATCCTGCTTATGACATAAACTGGAGCGCACAACAGGTTGGTGATGACTGGGATGTGACCGTAGAGGTTGATCAGGTACAGACTGTTGGCCCCGTGTTTACAATGCCTCTGGATTTTCTGATAAGCAGCAGCAGTATTGAAGACACTCTTGTTGTGATGTGGAATGACCTTCAGTTCGACACCGAAATATTCACTGTCTCCTTTGAACCGGCTTCGGTTGAGTTTGACCCTTATCACTGGGTGCTTCACGCAGGGATTGTTGGTATTGAAACTGAACCAGCAAACCCGGGTGACAGAAATCTTATTCTGTATCCCAATCCTACAGCTTCGTCTGTTGATGTGTTGTGGGATGCAGCACCTGATGATACTTATAGTGTTAGCGTATTTGATATGTCTGGTCACTTGCAGATTAAAACTGAACTCGCGCCGGATAACAGAACCATGGATATATCAGAGCTTCCTTCGGGTACCTACCTTGTATCAGTGGAACGCGAAACCATGAAAGAGACTGCATCACTGGTGATCAGATAACAATCCTGGGACCGGGCCTGACATCTTAACTTCGAATACTGGGACGACCTCTCCATCTGCTGGTGAACCATGCTCTCAGGGTTTGTCATCCACTATGGCACAACCAGGACAAAACCTCCAGGGGAGGTACTTCCTTCGCGGCAAAATGACCATTTCAGTGATTGTGAGTCTTCTTCAGATAATCAATGTGTACATTTGCATTTCCATACTGTAATGAGATATTCTTGATAGAATCTGTTCTGCCGTATGCAGTACCTGACGGAGTGACGATATCGAGCAGGGGATCATGGAGGGGGAACTCATGCTTTACAATATCTACAACAAGGATACTTTCTTACTGCCAAGTGTTCACGGGTGGCGCTATGTGAACGATTTCGGCTTCGGAATAGCGCTGGGCATGTGCTACACGGTTCTGGACAGATTCTACAATGGCATAGTTATACCAGACATCACTGGCTGCCCGAATGATGGAAGCACAGAATGGCAGCATCTTCATGACAGGCAATCAATTATTCTTACTCCGGCACTGGAATCGGAGATCAACAGCTGGACCGCCCTGAAGACAGATCAGAACAGGATGACGGAAAGCTGGAACCTTCTCGATACACTGGATAGCATCAACACTCCCGTGATCCTTATGGTCATATCAGGAGTAGGGTCAAACGTGGACCAGGATGATGCTGTCTATCCGGTTCTTCTGCATCACTTCACGTTCGTCAACAGTGATACCTGCAGGTTATTTGTTTACGATCCCTATGTTAGTGGAGAGGACTTCATATCGGCCCCCGAAGAGGAAGCTGACAACACTGTTATTCAGATAAGCAGGAACGGCTACGGAAATGGAGCAATCGGCTTAAATAACCGCGGTTCGATCTACGGGATCTTTCAGTGGCCCTACAACGAGCCCATAGTAGTTCCGAGCATAACTTCGAGCGTTTCGATGGTATCAGTCTCGAGAGAAGTGCATACCAACACCTTCACTGATTTGAAACACAGGCTGGATACAGTTCGCATATCACTGAACTGGAATGGAAACGTAATTCCTTACCACAGCCTTAAGATAGACAACAATGATGCTCTTCTTTCGTATACAGAGGGGGATTTCTCCTCGCTTGACGATTTAGCAGTACTTCACGGCACCGGCACCAGTTCTTCCTACGGTCAATCGGATACGCGCCTTCGCTACCTGCTGAATTCAGCCTCAGGTGAGAAACTCTTCGATGCAAAACTTATAATTGATACGAACACCTATGCCTCCAGAGAGATCCGAGTGGATTTTCCAGGTGAAACTCACAGAGTTGACTACACACCTCAGCGTCCGGAAATGATAAAGACCTTCTTCACGCTGTGGCCGGACTATTTTGAATACGGATATGCCGACAGTGACAAGGTATATGGGCTCACTTCCGATCAGGTCACGGTAAGGGAAGACTACGATGAATCGATCCACGGAGAGATACCGCCCGAGCAGACCGTCTACGTGAAAGGCAGCAAGGCCCTGGAACCCTGGGACATAAACGCACCTCTTGCAGTGAACCTTTTCGGTGCAGGACTGGCTTTCGGGTTCATAAAAGAGAAAATCAGCTGTGCAAAAAGAACTCTCAGGTTCTTGAACAGGGAGGAAGGACTGCATATTTCCTACTGGATCCATTCAACGCCGGATTCAGCACCAGCCATGTTGGTCGAAAGGCATCAGGACGTCACGGATATCGAAAACTTCTGCCTGAATGACATTCTTGCCGGTAACAGCGCAACCCCCCCAATCAGGGATGGTTTTACAGATCAGGATTTTGATCGGAATTCTTACATCGATGTTTACCTGGAATGTGAGGATGAAGTTGGCCAGCGTATCGAGAAGGAAACCCGTCTGTGGGTCAGGAACCGGCTGATGTTCACCGGGATCGAACCTCCCCATCTGAAGTACGTTCAATTTGACCTGAGGACATGGATACTGGGTCCATACCTGAGGCGGAGTATTTTCATGCTGGATCTTATCAATGTAAGAAAAAACATAATAAGAGGTGCAGCAAGACACAGAGAATCAGTCGAAAATGCCATCAGTGGAGTCCTGAAGAACTTCGACAGGATAGATAAGACCGACCAGGAGATCATCTACAAAACTATAGCAGACCACAGAAGAATGATGATCAGGGATTATGACTCACTACTGCGAAAGAAACGTAAAATTAACACAAAGGTTCTGAATGAAGAACTGAGATCTATCAGGGAATCCAGATACCGGATACTGATGAACAGCCTTTCGGAGATCGTACTTGGGATTGTGAAGAAGGGAAAACTAAAATGATCTGCTTCTGCATTGCGTTACTCATTGCTGCCCAGGGTTCGTTAACTGATACTCTATGGACAGAAAACACTGAGTATTATTCCGTATCCGTGCATTATCCTGCTGAAGCCCTGGAGAATGAAGCTGTAGGGGAGAGGCTTGAGGAGTTCGCCTCAGGACAGATACAGACCTTCAAGGATAACTTCGAGGAGTATTTCCAGGATGATCCCTTACCGATGGAATGGACCCTGGAGATCAGCTTCAGCCATGAACCCTCACCGGACGGCATGCTCTGCATAATAGCATGGATGTGGGAATACAGCGGAGGTGCCCATGGGAACTCCTGGACACGAGCCTTTGTATTCGATCTCGCCACTGATTCGGTCATCGGACCTGTTGAACGCCTGGGAGGACAGGCAGAATTCGAAACCTTCGCAGAAGAGGTCATGGTTCAGCTGAATGAACTGCTCGTGGATGAAGGCTGGGCAGAGGAGGGCGCATCTCCAACCCCGGAGAACTATCACACCCTTATTCCCGTCCCGAATGAGAACGGCGGCATCGCTGGTTACACGGTCATTTTCCCGCCCTACCAGGTTGCCTGTTACGCATGCGGACCCGTAGAGGTGTACGTTCCGGTCGATTGAACTGATGACTCAGCAACTCCCCGCAGTGAAAGAAGCAACCTCTTTCACATGATGATAAGCCTGAGTACTGCCTGGAACCTACCCGGTTGATCAGATTCCACAACTCTCGATTAATCCCCGAACTGTAGAAATGATCAGATTGACTGGTAAGCAAAGGTGATTTATGATGATTTGAGAGTGAAAACAGGCGAACCTCTCAATTTAGGTTCCTGATAATGTTACATCACATCCTGTGAAGTTGAAGACAGGTTGTGCAAATAATGAAGAGGATTTGAGCTATGGAAAACCGTCCCCCTTCAGAAAGACCAGAACCGCTGGGACGCCGGAGACTGGCAGCGATCATGTTTACCGATGTTGCAGGTTCCAGCCGGTTGATGGGCGATAATGAAGATCATGTCATGTTACTGCTGAAGCGGGATATCAGAGTCATCAGTGATCTCTGTCAGCAGTTTGAAGGACGGGTACTCAAATCAATGGGAGATGGCTGTCTAGCCATTTTCGAAAGCGGAGTACATGCCGTTGAATGTGCCAGGGAGATACAAAGGCATTTCAAAGAACAATCCGGATCATTAGCGGAAAATGAAGTGCTGATCCATCGCATCGGTATTCATTTAGGGGATGTATATGTGAGTGATGATGACGCTATGGGCGATGGCGTCAATATCGCGGCACGCCTGCAATCCGAAGCTCCCAATGGCGGTATCTGCATTTCCCAGGCACTGTACGAAGTCGTTAAAACGCGTCTTGCCCTCAAAACCGTATATCAGGGACCAAAACAGCTTAAGAACATTAAAGAAGAAGTACATCTATACAATATTGTTGAATCAGATGAAGCATCCCCGGGCATTACAACTTTCTCGTATAAGGCACCTGCTAAAACACGCAGCGGAAAAAAGTTCTGGAGAATAGTTGGAATTATGGCTGCTGTAATTGTTGGTTTTCTTGGATTGAAAGCCTTGAAATCATTGCGCAACGCATCCGCTGAACGAACGGAAATATCTGCGGAGTTCAACCGACTCGACCTGAACAGCGATCTTAAACTTACACCCGATGAGCTTCCTGATCAATACAGAGAACGACTGATGAGGGCTGATATGGATCAGGATGGTGCCGTCAGTGTTCAGGAATTCAAGGAAGCAATGAACATGATACGGCAGCGGGAAGAACTCCAGGAGCTGATTTTCCATCAGCTCGACCTTAACGACGACGATTGTCTTTCCCCTGATGAGCTGCCTGAGCGTCTGCGCGACCGCATCATGCTGGCTGATCAGAATCAGGATGGCACGGTAAGCCTGACCGAGTTAAAGATCGCTTTAGATCAACAGCAAACAAACGTACTGGATATGCAATCATACCCTCCTGAGGTACATCCATCTGACAGCCCTGCTCCTGATCAAGATCCCCCTCAATCAGGCACCCCGGAGGAGTTTTTTCTGAGACTGGACCTTAATCGTGATAATCAAATCACTCTCGATGAAGTGCCCCAGCAGGGGCGTGGCCGCATCATGAGGGCTGATCTCAACGGAGATGATGTAATCACTCATGCGGAATTCAGAGAAGCAGCGAACCAATTCGGTGGATTACGTTGAGCCCTGGTACATGAGTGTCCGTTCCTTTGGAAAAATCAATCTGAGAGCTGCAGCAGATTCTGCTCCGCAATTCTCTTCCTGGACGGAATGGTCGTCATACCGATAACGGTTTCCATGTCAGCCATAGCCTGTTCAGTATCTCCCGTTCTCATGCAGCAAAGCCCCCGCATGTAATATGCGTCCTCAAAATCAGGATCAAGCCTGACCGCTTCGCTGAACTCCTCTGCTGCCTTCTCGAATTCATCGAGCTCGGAGTACTGGTAACCCCTGGCGTAGAAGTACTCACTGGAATTACGATCCATTTCCGATATTTCCCTGAGTTCATCAATCAGATCAACTATGTTCTGCACGGGTGAACCCTGTGGGTCTATACCATTGTGAAAGGTCATAATCACTTCGTATGTCCGCTCGAATTCATATAGAGCACTGTCAAAATCACCCAATCTCATATAAGCAGCACCGGCAACTTTGTAGAAATTTTCGTCTGTTGGGTTCAGTTCCATTCCCCTGTTCGCGTACTCAAGTGCATCTGCCCATTGCTCCATATGTGCTGTGGTCAATGCCAGTCCGTTATATATCCGCGAGTAACTATCGTCTATCTCCAGCGCCTGAAGGAGGCTTTCGTGAGCCATCTCGATTTCATCCCGCATGATATAGATCAGAGCCCTGTCAATGTACGCTTCCAGATATTGAGGATACTCATCGATCAGGTTGCTGAAAACTTGAATGGCGTAATCGAGATTACCCATGTACGTGTAGCATAATCCTGAATCATAGAGATAGTACGGGTTATCAGGAGCAAGTTCGATCGCGATTTGATAATCCGAGAGTGCTTCCTCGAAGTATCCTGCATCCATTAGAAACGCAGCCCGATCGTAGTAGGCATCTGCAGTATCAGGGAAGATTTCGACTTTGGTATTACAATCCGCGAATGCTTCTTCATAGCGCCCCATAAGAGTCAGCACATAAGCCCGGTTTGAAAGGGCTTTGTAGTTAGTGCTATCCAGCTCAAGGGCGGTGTTGTAATCAGCAAGAGCTGCTTCGTAGTTATAAAACGCCTTTCCCTGCAGGAGACCTAGGAAAGAATACAATCCGGAAAGCACTTCGGCAGGCATGGTTACTGCATTTTCAATTGCATAGTTAATCTCAACCATGGCTCTTTCGAATTGTCCGGAATCGTAATAAATCGAGGCAGCCATGAAGTGGGAAAAGTACCTTATCCGGTCAGGGGGAGAAGAATGATCGTTCAGTAAGTCTACGCTGAAGCGGATTAACTCGTCATCATTATCAATATTTATTTCAAGATCAGTTCCCACATTGTCACTCACTATCTTAGTTGATCCGATCCTCAGAGAAACGTTTGAGCCTTCAATGTAGTACAAGCCGATAACTACTCCTTCTGCACCAGCTGCATAGGCTTCAGTGTAAAAAGCACCGAATTCCTCTATCGGTACCACTCTGTCATGGAGCCTGAGTTCTATATTGCCTTCAGGTTCTATGATGGACTGCATCCAGCGAATGACAGTCTCACCCACAGGATAAGCTGCAGGATCAGGACCATCCATCCCTCCAACAAGAATAAGAATCTCCTCACCCTCATCTGCTATCGCGGTAGAGACGCTGAACATCAGAAATGTTGTAACAATGAGCGCCGCTAACCCATAAGATATTCTGTCCGTAACAATCATTCCATAACCCCTTCACATGTAGTAATCAGTAAAACCAGATCTCTTTTTTCATTTGAAGATGATACCCATGTTCTTTGTCAGTAAATTCCCACAGAAAGCCATATCCGTTAAATGTATGCACAAGCACACCAACATTATTATAAATAAAACAACCGGTGTTGAACAATTTTCTGCGTGCTCAAGAGGAAACGGAATCTAAAGGAGGGGAAGTATGCTTCTTCTGCTGATCGCGCTTGCCCTGTTGCATGGCGGGGAAGAAGTTTACAGGGTTGTTGACAGAGAAGACTTTATACAGGCGGCAGGGTCAGACAGAACAACTCGACTATACGATCTGGGGGAACTTGGATTGATGTAACTTCGAGTTCTACCCTGAAGACTTCATCCCCTCATAGCTTCACCCAATTCCGAAGTTTCTACCTGATCAGCACACTGACCATCTCCTTTCGAACAAATCGGGTATTCGAAACAGGTGAAATACCTGTTGCGGTCACAATAACGTTGTAACTCCCCTGTTGCCTTGTGTTGGTGAAGCGACCTGTCATTGCTCCGGAAACCCTGGTTGAACGACCGGAGATTCCCATCGTAACTCTAGCAACAGGATCCACCGGTAGAGCTGACAATCGAGTTGTTTCTTCCCCCGGTCCTGCAGTAAAGACTTTGGGCGGCAGCATATGTACCAGTCCAGTCATATGATGACGGGGCACTGTCACATTCCTGAGTGGCAATGCAGCAGAGACCGAACTGAAAATATCCGGCTTGTTCTCCTGCAGCATACGGTTGCGCAGTATT
>JAUVUL010000146.1 GCA_030600975.1 Candidatus Aegiribacteria sp. | reverse complement strand
CGCCCTTGGTGTTCGGCTAGGAGTTCCGGTCATCACGGCCTCCAGAGGGACTTACACCCTCCAAGTCACATCCCGGTTCGCTTTCGCTTACCGGTTAACAGCGCCGGTCATTGGCGCTGCGCGCCATGCCCGGCGCACAAAAAAAAGCCCGGGAGCTTCAGCTCTCGGGCCCGGTTAAGAATCATATATCGCTGGTTCAGTATCGCATGATGTCCGAACCGGCGACAGACCGGGCCCCGGGCATCATCATATGATGCGTCTTCTCAAGCCGTTTGTCTGTATACCGGTTCGTCATGACTATCTCCTCTTCCTGTTCGAACGATCCCCAACTTACGTCGCTGCTTCCGATGCGTCAAGTCAATTGCCTTATTTCACCGTCGAACGATGATTATGTAACTGTTACATATCACAGTACCTGGATGTGTGTATTAATACCTCTGATACTGCTGATCCTGCATTCAGCATCACCTCTCAGATACGGTCCCGTCATCTTTCTGCTGGTAATGATTGTCTTCAGAAATATACGATTTTCTGTATCGACAATCGGCTTACACCTTGACAGAGAGAGGTCTCATAAGTGCTATGGCTTATTATCTCAACAGGCACATGCTCGTGGTCTCTGAAATACCACCGGACTGTATCCTGCATATGTACAACCCGGAACAGATAATCTGTCCGCTCTGGTTCCTGCCGTCCCAGACATAAGAGTGCTGTCCGGCTCCAAGCTCAGATTCTGCCAGTGAGCAGACAATCCTGCCGGAAAGGTCATACACCTGTATTGAAGTGTATCCCGGCTCGGAAAGCTCGAATGAGATGTATGCTGAGGAGCTGAAGGGGTTCGGGCTTGCACACAGGTCAAACAGGGGAGAAGGTTCCAGTTCTATCCCTGTCTGGGTAACTGTAAAGCTTATGGTATCTGCGGCAACAGCAACGCCCTCATCGAAGGACGTCACTATAAGCTCGTTCGAACCCACATCCGCGAACAGATCGTCCAGGTAGGTGTATTTCAGACCGGTTCCGAAGGCGTAGAGGTTGCCGTCAGTGGCGGCGATGTACATGATCCCGTCCGTTATGGCAGGGCTTGACTGAAATCCAGCCGCAAGACCTCCCGGAATTCCATACGACCAGACGATATCACCGGTTTCCTGATCGATGGCAAAGACGCTGTCACCTCTGTGTTCGCCCAGGTAAGCAAGCCCATCCGCCAGCCCAATTGATCCATGCAGCTCAATCTTATCAATGATACTCCAGAGGTTATCTCCGGTCTGCATATCGTACGCGCCTACAGCTCCATACACCGTGCCATAGAATGAGCAGCCGACAAAAACCCTGCCGTTATGAATAGCCGGTGTAGGTTCCACGCCCCATGCATGTGAGTACTGATGCACCTTGGTCATCCATATGAGTGAGCCATCCTCCGTATCAAACGAGTGAATGTAACCATCATCCCCGCCGATGTAGATCACCCCATCGTATATTGTTGGAGAGGAGTCCCAGTAACCGCCATCGGTATCGGTGTTCGTCCAGATGATGTCTCCCGAGAGGGCGTCCAGAGCGTACAGCGGTCCCTGCCAGGTGGCTACATAGAGCCTGTTCTCATGAAGTGTAATACAGCTTTCGAAGTAGTAGGGAATATCCACAATCCAGATCTCTTCGCCGGTTTCGGCATTCAGTGCGCATACCTGTGAATTACTTCCAAAAACACTCGTAAGGTAGGCTACGCCATTACCCACTGCCGGAGTGCCACTTATCCATGCGTCTGCGGTTCTTCCGTACGCCCAGATCCTCTGACCGGTCAGGGCATCAAGGCACCAGGCGGAATCCGCCGCGATATATATTTTTCCTTCGTTGTAAGTAACAGCGTCATCGACATAACCTTCGACATCGTACTGCCAGATGATCTCACCCGTTACTGAATTCAGCGCGTACGCTATCGACTGCTCATCAGAAAGGTAGTACACAATACCATCTACTATGACAGGGCTGCAGAACTCATGCGAATGTCCGGTCACAGGCGCAGTCCAGAATATGGTAGCATCCTGGGGACCGGGCGACTCTGAGCAGCCTTGATGCAGATCGTTCTGCATGTAGGTGTACCAGTCTGTGTTCAGCCGGGGTATCTGGATCACCGGCTGGCTGTTGAGTGAGTACTGGACATGTTCAGGGATCTCGTTTTCGTTCTCCACAATGGCTCTGACAGTCAGCCAGTCTCCGCTGTAAACTTCTCCGTCTGCAGGTTCAGTGATAGTAAGATCGGTGGTGAATATCAGGATTGCTGTAAGGAGAGTTATTAAATCCATTCTGTTCTCACATCCATTTCTATAAAGGCCTATCTCTCAGTATACCCATGGTATGCCCGGGGTGTGACCTGATAAGAGTTAGCTAGCTCTGGCAGCTTCCCGGTAGCGTTTTGCATCCTCCTTGAAAGTTTAAATACGTTCCCACGCACCGCTCCCGATACTATCCGATGAAATGATTGAGACTGTAATCATGCAGTACGCTCCATTGATTCACATGTTAGTACCCGCTTTATATACCTTTTTTTCCCCATGCGGAAAATGATTGATACTTTTCGTGAAATGCTGCAGATCATGACGAGCGAACTGTGGCTGGAATAGAAATCCCCGATAATCCGGGATATTCTCATAATGCTTATAAATGCATCGCTTACAGATCAAGGGAAATAAGTAAACAGAAAAGTGTATTTCGGCGAGACAGTCAGTGATATTTTATTATGTTATTGAATACTACGATTATCCTGAGATACTAACGTTTTCAGTATTCAATGCAATCTACCCACCGTCTGCACGAACTGCATTCAACGAAGGGACGCTCTGAGATGAAAAATGCTTTCTGTTTGATTCTGCTGGCCTGTTTGATACAGGTTCTTTCCGCTGACCCTGTTGTTTACACACTTGATAATGGTCTCACAGTAGTGCTCGAGGAGATGCATTACTCGCCAACAGTCGCGGTCGTAACAAGGTACAATGTCGGTGCCCGGAACGAAACGGATGAGATATCCGGAATCAGTCATTTCGTTGAGCACATGATGTTCAACGGCACCCCGGATATGCCCGGATCCAGGTTCTGGCAGATAGCAAAGAAAAACGGCGGTCAGGCAAACGGCTTCACAGGCCGGGATTTTACGACATACTTCCTCTATTTTCCCGCCACTGCCCTTGAGGAGGCTCTGCTGGTAGAAAGCGACAGGATGCGGAACTGCCTGATGGATTCAGCCGGAATCGCGCAGGAAATCGGTGTGGTGATGGATGAATGGCGCCTTTCACAGGATTCACCTGACTGGGCTCTTTCTTCCGCAGCAAGGATCATCTTCTACGGTGAACATCCATACAGCAGACCCATTCTGGGAACGAGTGAGACCATAGCTGCATATGACAGGCAGATAGTTACCGATCACTACAATACCTGGTACCAGCCAGCCAATGCGATATTGACAGTAGTCGGGGATTTCAATTCGGACGATGTATTGGCTCTTGTGGAACAACACTTCGGAGGAATCCCTTCCTGTGATATCCCTTCTATCGCTCCGTATGACAGAGAAACGTTTGACGGACCTGTCCGCATGGAAATGGATTTTCCCGCTGAAACAGACAGAGTGGTTATCTACTTCGACGGATGCAGGGCAAATGACCCGGATCTTCCCGCGCTTGGTCTGCTTGCGTACTACCTGGGCCGAGGTGGGATATCCTGGTTTGAAAGAAACCTGGTAACACCGGGCATTGCAACAGCGGCATGGGCTTCCTCCCCCCGCTTAATGGATACCTCCCCATTCTCAGTCTCGGCAGTTCCCGCGGAAGGCGTTTCTATAGACAGCTTAATCGCGATTATCGAAACTGAAATGTACAACCTTGCTGCAACACCTATCGATGCAGGCGAATTCGATACAGTCAGAAATTTCATTCAGGGTCGGGAAGTGATGAATGAAAACACTCCGCTTGACAGGGCGCTGGCTATAACCTTCAGCCAGTCAATGCAGGGAGACCCGCTGGCGCATCAGAAACTGCTTGAAGAAATCATGCTTCTGACGCCGGAAGAGGTCAGAGCGGTTGCCGCGAAATACTTCACTCCCGACAGAATGCTGATAGCAGTACTGAACGCTCAGGAAGGAGCAGCCACCGCAAGGCACACCTCCACCGACGGTATCTCCGATATTGAAGTACCCGAAATAACGGATTGGGAGGGACTGAACCTCAACTATGAATCACTGATAGTTCCCGAATACTCTATCTCCCATGGAACGCAGCGGTTCGAGCTGGACAACGGGCTCATACTTCTGGTGAAGGAAGATAACAGCTTTCCCGTTATAGAGATGATGATAACGATCCCGATGGGTGATCGAAGAGCAGAGCAGGATCTTTCCGGAATAAGTTCACTTACCACGGAACTAATGCTGCATGGAACCGAAGAGCTCGATCAGACGGCATTCCATGCCAGGCTTGCTGAAAAGGGTAGCACAACCTGGCTTATGCCCTACAACTCTTTCACGTTGGGGAATGTCTACGGACACAGTGACTACGCCGACCTTTTCTTCACATCTCTGTCCGATCTCCTTATCCGTCCCGCCATGCGCATCGAAGACTTCCAGAAGGTTAAGGATCGAATGATCGCAATTAATGTTATGCAGAACGAGAGGCCCTTCACCAGGGTAATAAACAACATCGATGTTATTCTCTTTGAAGAAGGAGGAAGCCGTAGCGCAGACAGTACTACTCTCGCGAGTATCGACTTTGCTGACGTGGAATCCTGGCTGGAAACCTGTGTCAGGCCTGAAGGCGCCGTGCTGGCGGTTGTGGGAGACATCACGCCCGAGAGGGCGCTGGAGCTGACGGAACAGTATTTGGGAGGCTGGGAGAACCAATCATCGGTATTGCCTGCCGCGGAGGACTACATCTTCAGCTCCCTGCCCGGTGATACCATCGTTGAAACAATCGAAGGAAGGGTACAGGCAGCAGCAATAATTGCCTGCCCGGCCCCGGAAGTGCTGTCACCCGACTACATTCCATTCAGCACAATGTCCCAGATTCTGGGTGGTGGAATCAGTTCCCGGATGGGGCTGAATATCCGAGAAACCCAGGGGCTCGCCTACGCTGTAGTCTGCTGGGTTGACGGTCCGGCATCCGGAACACCCACAGGAACAAGATTCCGGACATATTTCTCAACGGGAGCACCTATGGTGGAAAGGGCGCTTGAAGCAGCCATCCATGAATGCGACAGGATTGCTGAAGGTGGTGTGGGGGAATCGGAACTCCTGCTGCAGCAATACCGTTCCATCGGGCGAAACGCCCTTGCATTCGATGATTACGATTCAGTCGCGAGATACCTCGTCGTCCATGAGACGCTTGGTCTGCCACTCGACCAGGACATAACGGATCTGGAAGCGATCCTGGCTCTCAGACCCGACGTTATAGGAGAAGTCGCTGCAAAGTATTTCACAGGAAAATGGTTCGTCTCCATCGCAGGTGGAGTTGATGATCGGATGCAGCCGCTGGAGTAAATTCAGATTACGGGCAGGTGATCAATTCGCCTGCCCGATTGCACTTCGGTCTACAACCCACTGTTCACCGTATTTGTACCCCGGAAATCGATCAGGGTATAAGAATGGTGAACGGCACGCCTACTCAGGTCAGAGCGCTGCGGACAATCCGCATTGATGCACTAGGCAAGATCTGACGCTTCGGAACAAAAACCTGGAACCGATACTTGATCTTCAGACTGTACCGTTCACCGTTAATAATGTTACAAGTGTCTTCATCGTTTGTCAACCTTGCCGATGATTGAGTAGTACCCTGG
>JAUVUL010000351.1 GCA_030600975.1 Candidatus Aegiribacteria sp. | reverse complement strand
TACCTTCCCCCTCCGAGACCCCGGACAGTTTCTCCAACCTCGTAGGCGTTCATCCCATTCCAGTATCCGGAGCGTGATGCCCTTACCTCCGTTTTAACAGGTGCCTCAGGTAAAGATGTGAAGGCTTCCAGATCACCTCCCTGAGCTTGTATCATTGAAACGAATCTGTTCATTGCCGAACCATTATCCAGCAGCTCCTCGCAGAAACTGATTGCAGATGCTTTATCTGGATAACGGGAGGGTTCAGCCTTGTACAACATCGAGGCGCTAAGCCTTATCGAAAGTTCCCTCACATCCAGAGGTCCACCACCTTCAAGGATGTCCATCGTTTCCTGAACTTCAAGGGCGTTGCCGGTTTTCATGCCAAGGGGATAATCCATTCCTGTAATGAGGGCTTCCGCCTTCACTCCGGCTTCCCTTGCAATACCAGTCAGCTCCCTTGCGAGCCTTTCCGCCTGCGGGAGGTGCATCATGAAGGCACCGTTACCCACCTTTACATCGAATACGAGAACATCGATTTTCTCTGCCAGCTTCTTACTGAGTATGCTGGCGCTGATAAGGGGAATCGACGTAATGGTAGATGTAGCGTCCCGGAGGGCATACAGCTTTCTGTCAGCGGGAGCGAGGTCATCGGTCTGGCCACTTATCGCTACTCCGTTTGTCTCAACAAGTTCAATGAATGCTGAAAGCGGGAGCTGAACGTTCATTCCTGGTATCGATTCCAGTTTGTCCAGCGTACCCCCCGTATGTCCCAGGCTTCTTCCGCTTATCATTGGAACCCTGAGCCCGGCTGCGGCGGCAAGGGGTGCCAGTATCAGTGATATCTTATCACCCACTCCCCCGGTGCTGTGCTTATCTGCAAGGGGAGGTCCGTCACTCCACTCAATAACCGTACCGCTATCCCTCATGGCGAGTGTCAGGGCAACGGTTTCCTCCCTTGGAAGGCCTTTCATGCAGGCGGCCATAAGCCAGGCTGCAACCTGGTAATCGGGAATGACTCCCGAACCTATTGCGGCTGCGAATTCGTAGATATCGTCTCTGGAAATCCTGATACCATCTCTGGTCGCAGCGATGAGATCGGTAACCCTCATTCTATCTCTTCCAAATTATCCGGACCAGAAGTATCAGGGCTATTATAAGAGAAGCTATTCCGCCGATCAGCATCCATTGCGCGTTCTGCTGCTGGAATACGATTGCTGCGACTCCAGCGGCTCCGAACAGGACTGCCAGGATTACAAGAAGGATGGATGATCGCTTTCTCGGTATATATGCCCGGAGGTATTCGCTAACGAACATCAAGCCGTCCGGCAGGTCAGGATGTCTTACCTCGTCGAAACTGTTTATCCTTTTACTTTTAAGAAGTGAAAGAACATCTTCCGGGTTCTTGAATACGTAATCCTCACCGTAGGTGGTGGTGATCCGGTAAGGTTGCTTCTTTCTGTTCGCCTCCGGAGCAATCCCGGCTGTTTCCCTTCGAGTTCCCTCCCCATCGACGGACTCTTCCTTACCACGGGCTTCAGGCATATCGGTTTCCGGGGGTTCGGATACATCAACGGACCTGGGAGGCTTAGTACGGCTGACTGGATTTTTCGATTCGTCATCCAACATCAATGAAGCCTCTGTGGGCCACAGTTCCTTCTCGAAGTATCCACAATCCGCCACCGGCTGCCAGTCTTCCCCCTGGATTGACACCTCGGCCTCCGTAGGAACTCTGGATTCCAGGATCCATTTCTTTAGTGTGTCCACATTACCGGGAATGAAGATCCTGTTGTCAAAACGGAGCCTTACCGGTTTCTTCTCCGGGTCATCGGATACCCATTCACGCAAGTAAGGGGAGAGTTCTGTTGAAGCCTTCCCAAGGATTCCTCCGGGAGGGGTTTTCGGCCCCTCTATCTGGACATCTACGGACAACCTGCCCTCCTTCGCCCATTTAACTATGGAATCCCAGTCGGGTGCAACAAAGGTTTTGCCGCCCATCTTGATCTTCCACCAGTTCTCCGGATCCAGCAGGATGTTAAGTTCGTTGTTTGCGGTTACAGGTATCCATTTCTCGGTTCCCGCTATCCTATAGCTGTCATCGAGTGTGACCCTGTGTTCCCTCGCCCATCGGAAAAATATATCTCTGCTGTCTGCCCTGTAGGTTTTTCCGTCATGCCTTAGTTCAACGGCCTTAGCTCCGCCCATAAAAACCCCCTGTTATTAAGTTGCAAATCTATTTAAGCATATACTTATAATAATACTTCCAATACGCATCTCTCACCAGCATTCGTTTACTACCAGGAAACTGCATTTCCCGCCATACCGGGATATGCTCTAATCGTAGTTCATCAGCTTCCAATTCCCTCAATCTCTATACCTGAACTGATGATACTGCTTGCCCCTCTTTCTGGTCAATGTCATTGACGATTGATAAAGGATCGAGCTCTTCCGGTCGACCTTGCATTTAAACTCGCTCATTACTTTAACAGCACCTGTTAAACATCATCTTTTCTAGTGTTAGTAGGAATTTGTTTACCACATGATGTCATGATAACCGCCTTGACTCCCAGTATTCTGAACTATATTCTCATTCAAGGCAATACAAAGCAGGATTGAACAGCAGCTGTATAATCATTTTTCTGCATCATAAATGAGACCAGAAAGTACTCGACATTTCTGGTAATCATACATACAATGTACATATGATAAGTTTTGAATGGGATTCTGAGAAAAACCGGAAAAATATCCGGAAACATGGCATATCTTTCAAGGAGGCGGTCACTGCTTTCACAGATGGGTTTGCTAGAATGATTCAGGACCCGGATCATTCCGATGAAGAGGATCGCTTCATACTATTGGGTATGTCGACTGCACTAAAATTGCTGGTTGTCTGCCGTTGCTTCAGAGAGAAGAGAAAAGTGATTCGAATAATATCTGCAAGAAAGGCAAACAAAATCGTAGCTTTCTCTCATCTGAATCCTCCGTATTGTTTTGCTTCGCTTTTGTTTGCCTTTCTTGCAGATATTATTCGAATCACT
>JAUVUL010000164.1 GCA_030600975.1 Candidatus Aegiribacteria sp. | reverse complement strand
GAAATAGAACTCCAACGTACTGAAAGGTGGAGCGTTGATTCTTGCCAGTCTGTCAAGAATCAACGCTCCACCTTTCAGTACGTTGGAGTTCTATTTCGGAGAATGGATACGCCTGGTGGCAGCATATCCAACCTCTTCTTATTAGTTCGAGAATTGTAATGAAGTATGATACAATTCGGGATCTTGCGGGTTCGGGACCGATTATTTCTCTGAAGGAAATGGTCTTACCGGGCACGATTCTTTTTTCAAGCGAACCTATACATTCGCTGATGGTCAACAGGGTTCGCTGAATTCTCTGAGATGGAAGTTCAGCTTCCTCTTCAGAGAGGCTGTTGAGAGCTTTCAGAAGGTCAAGCAGTGATGCCTGCCCCGGTTCGATCTCAATTGAATCACATGACCATCTGTCACGCTCGCCGGGCGAAGTATAGATCTCAGTCCAGGTTTCTTCGCTTCTCTGCAGTTCTTCTGCTATCTCGCGGAAAGTCCTGTAGAGTATGAGCTGACGCCTCAGTTCAGCTCCGGGATCGACCTCCTCCTCCCCGTCAAACCTGTGTGCAGGAAGGAGAGCCTTACTCTTCATCTTCGTAAGTGTTGCAGCCATAACCAGATACTCACTAGCTATGTCCAGATCAAGCTCCCGGGCGGCTCTGATATAGTTCAGGAACTGATCGGCTACATGAGAGACGGGAATGTCGTATATATCGATCTCATCCCGCCGCAATAGATACAGAAGAAGGTCAAGGGGGCCTTCGAAGGCTTCCAGCTCTATTCTGCAGCTGTTGCTGAAAACAGTCTTTTCCTTCAATAGAGATATCCGAATTCAATAAGGTCATCACGGTTTTCAGGCCATGATTCCCTGACCTTCACCCATAGATCAAGATAGAGGGGTCTTTCGATCATTCTGGACGCACCCTTTGACGCTATATCCGCTATGTCCTGAAGCATCACTCCCTTCCTGCCGATTACCACGCCCTTGTTCGAATGACGGGCAACATGAAGATTGGCCCTGACGTACCTCTTATCATCGCGTATGGAGAACTCCTCGATCTGTACTGCGGTTGTAGCTGCTATCTCTGATGGAAGAACACTGAAAAGGCTTATCCTGATCTGTTCGCTTACCAGAAACCTTTCCGAATGCAGTGAGGTACAGCCATCAGGGAAAAGCTTACCCCTTTCGGGTATGTATTTCAATATCACTCTGCGAAGCCTCTTAATACCCTGACCGCAGGGAGCACATACAGGTACTATCTCCTGATAATTGACCGACATTGATATCTGATTTGTAAAAGCTCCATGAAGTTCTGCCGGAAAGTAATCGATGAAAGTAGGTACGAATATTACAGGGAGTTGTCTATTCCGGCTTATGAAGCTTTGCAAAACCGGAGATTTCAGCTTTACTGAAAGTTCGGTGGAGTTGAGTGTCAGGCATATGACATCAACGCTGCTGAAAAGTTCTTCATCTTCGTAATAATCCAGTGGAGGAGTATCAATGAAACATATCTGTTCGTTTTCCGTCATATATATGCTTGAGATGGAAATCCTTGTTGTACCTTTGAAGTTGTACGAAGGAGATATGTTCCTGCATGAAAGAGCGTTGATCAGGGCTGATTTCCCTGAATTCGCCGATCCGGCTATTGCTACGTATCCTGAGCGTACTCTGCCAGGTTTCTCCATCACTCCGTCTCCGTTGAATCCGCAGCGCTGTCGGACTCATTCTCCGGATCCACGGGAAGTGGCTGTATCATTTCCTCAGGAGTTTCCTCATCGGTTGTTGTCTCTTCGACAACTGCCTCAGTCAGCTCTTCAATATCGGTTGCCATTTCTTCGACAACTGCCTCAGGCAACTCTTCAATGTCTGATACCGTCTCTTCGGTAACTTCAACAGGCAGCTCTTCCAGCGGCTCTTCATCTGTCTCAACTGATTCCACCTCAGGCACAGTACCTCCAAGGGCCACGAAGTCACCGGAGGTGTTCCCGAAATAGAGTATACCGTTGACAAGAAGAGGCGCGGTTCCGGAATAACCATCCATTTCAAGTGAATCAAGCTTTACTCCGGTATCAAGGTCAACTATATGCAGGCGCTGATCATCGCAGGCCATGTACACCATGTCCTGCCCCACTGCAGGCGGCAGCTGTATCCAGTTATCGAAATCCTGTCTCCAGAGTACGGTCCCGTCAGAGGTTGCCAGGGAGACGAGCTGCCCGTCATTTGTACCTGCGAGAACCACATCTCTCACGATCACGGGCCTTGCCAGGACACATCTTGAAGGAGAGCTTACAATATCGGTTTCCCATAAGACATGTCCGTCATTCAGTGAGAATTTCCTAACAACACCGTTTGAAAAACCGGCATATACACCTGTGGAATCAGCCGAAGGCGGTGACGCCTGGTTGCTGTAATCCCTGGCCCAGAGCTGATTCCCTGCAGGATCGAAGGCGACAATATTCCCACCCTCAGTGGAGAATACAGCCATGGAATCCACTATAACAGGCCCCAGGACTATCCCTCCGATCTCATCATCCCATACCGGTTCGCCGTTACGTGCATTCAATGCGCAGACCTTGCCCATTGAATTGCCTGTAACGATAAGTGTATCGGAAAGAACGGCAGTATTACAGAATACATGATAACCGAGACCGGCTGACCACCGTTTGCTCCCGGAGAATCTGTCGAGGGCGTAGATTACGCCGTCCTGACCGCCGAAGTACACTGTTTCAGAATCCACCGCCGGCTCTCCACAGATCCCGCAGGCAGTACCGAATGTCCATTTCACTGAACCGTTAAGAGCGTCAACAGCACGCAGATTGCCGTCATTGCAGCCGAAATAGAGTACTCCGTCCACAAGGGCTGGAGATGAAAAGAATTCCCTTCCCGCATTTGATCTGATGTGCCAGAGTTTATTGAAAGGAGCAACGATATCAAGCCCCCACCCGGCATTACCTGTAGATAAAGCTCTTGCCTGAAGCCAGAACTCCGGTATTTCCGCAATGAAGACTTCATCTTCAATGACAGCAAGAGTATCAGTATCCGATGAATCGGCCGGAACCGCCTGTGCCAGTCCTCCGTCCGATCCGGATGAATTGAAGACCGTTGAGATAAGGAACAGCAGTATGAGTGCGGCTATCAGGCTTATTCCGATAATGAGGATATGCCTGCTGTCACCATTTCCGGAAGTCTTAATACTCTCTTCAACCTGTACATGTGATTTGTGCAACTGAACAACCTCTCAGTATATGACTACAGGAGCACCGACTGGAAGCGACCTGTAAAGAGCTTCCAGATCGCTGCTTCCCATTCTAATGCATCCATGGCTTACATTTCTGCCTCTGCCCACTCCGTAATGGATAAGTATCCCGCCGCCGAGGTCGATTTTGTACGAACCCAGAGCTCCAGGCACCCTCTGGACATAGATCCTCTCGGCCGCAGTCAGGGAATCATGATAGAAGGATATCTGCTCATCCCATGAGATCGTATCAGGAATTACGACGTACTCATCCGGTTCCGGAGGTATCATATTCATTTCCTCCCAGTACCAGTCCGGTCTGTACCAGTATGGATTCTCACCCTTTTCAATTACATAACTGAGGCCCCTGGGTGTGGAGAAATTCCACACCTGACCATTATTGTTACTTCTCCAGCCTTTTCCCGTAGCACAATAGCCTGACCTTACCAGAATATCGTTACCGTCCCCAATGTTTCTTCTGAGGTGAAATCTGTTCTGGTAGGTATCGATAAGAAGGTAGTACCCTACATAATTTTCACTCAGTTCAAGTACCTGCATCAGGGCCTGAAGAGAATCCAGCCTGTATGTCAGCAGATCCAGTGAATCGGACTGTAGATGAGAGAAAGAATGCAAATCCACAAGCGTATCTCGTTCAGAACTGAGCACACTCAATTCATCCATAGCGAACCTGTAGTCCAGATGCAGGCTTTTCAGCTTTCTTGAAAGAGTATCCGCGCTCACCAAGCTGATGATAAGACCGGCCAGAAGCACACAGGCAAGTACTGTTATGGCGGTTCTAAGTGAATTCATTCAGATCATGCCTTTCAAATGACGGGATCCGATACCAGAGTTCTGCTTGTGGGCCAGACAGCTCTGCTTCCACGAATATCAATATGAACAAAGGGGCCATGGGTTGGAATCCATCTGTATGCGGACGCACCTCCGGTGATAACTTTTCCCTCGACTTCCAACCTCCTGACGATCTCAACAAGATATTCACCATCGTAAACATCAACTCGTTTGTTCCGATCGATATCGTCCATGAGATTGTTCGAGGGCCAGCTTTCAATCCAGATATCGGCGGCCTGTCCGTAAAGGTGGAGGCTCTCAGTCGTTTCGTTGCCTATAGAGGCATTGTACACAGGCGTTCTGAAACCACTGATATTGTGGATATCGGATGCCTGGGGATAAACCTCCTGTACCGCCGCCAGTATTGCTTCGAGCTTATCTGCCAGTCTCAGGTCAAAGGCCATGTATTGTGGATAATATCCCTCAACCCGGCAGAGGAACTGACCAAGTGTGAGATGGGGTGATATCCTTGCCCCTGAAGAGGTAGAGGTCAGCTCAATGAAATAGTCCGGCATGCGATCACGGTTGTTTCCGTCTCCATAACTTCCGATGGGGTATGAATTAAGTGTGGTTGTCCTCCATCTGCAGGATTCAACTGGAACTATGACCGTGTACTTTTCTATCGTACCACCGCAGCTTACATCAATATAGAAAACACCGTGGTTCCTGGGGGCTCTCCATCCGAAGGAACCGCCGGATCCACTGGACGGAGACCCTTCCGAAGCGCTCCATCCGGTATTCTCCTCCTGTACTGACAGGGTTACATAATCACCCGGCATCACTACAAATGCCAGTCTGTTCTCAGGCAGCGGGTTTCCATTGACGCTAAGTTCAAGGCATGGTAAAGCCGGAACGGGATCATCCGAAGTGGAAAAGAGCATCATCCATATCAGTAACCAGTACATTTATATTATCCTCTCAAACATCTTCCATATAAGGGAAAACCATCATTGTTCCCGTTCCAATATACGTCTTCCTGAAGCGGTAGGGCCACCATTGCAGATAAGTTTTACAGCCTCGGAATAGGCAATATGCTCCTGCTGCAGTATACTGCCGGACAGTGTTTCAACGGTATCATCATCCTTCACGCAGACCGCTTTCTGCAGAATAATCGGACCGGTATCAACACCGGCATCTACGTAATGAACCGTGCAGCCGGTTATTCGGACACCATAATCAAGTGCCTGCTCCTGAGCGTGCAACCCGGGAAAGGATGGAAGGAGTGATGGATGTATGTTTATGATTCTATCCTGGAACTCCTCCAGCATAATACCTTTGATTATTCTCATAAGACCGGCCAGGCAGACGAGTTCAATGCCTCTGTCCATCATAAGTCGGGTCCATTCCCTCTCCTCTGCCTCCCCGAATTTTGTTCGGTATCTCCCCGGTGACAAATAAAGGGCT